>JAKEHD010000565.1 GCA_022615215.1 Blastocatellia bacterium | reverse complement strand
CCAGAAGAAAAAATCTTTTAAGAAAGAAAATGGGCGGCGCACTCCCCATAAGCGGTCCTCTCTGGAAATACTTTCTTGCCTTGCGATGCGCGCAGTATAAAATGAAGCGACAGGTTGCAGTAGCTCGCAAGGGCAACCGCCTGCGCTGCATTCAAAATCAATTCATTCATCGGCCAGAGCGAGGGCCGCCCCTCCGAGCACGCGGCGGCTTTCACGCTCCTGCACGAATACCACCGCCCGCAGGTCTTTTCGCTTCCACGCTCTCGCAATCTCGATCGTGGGTTCGGCGCTGAATGCGCCGCGCGAAGTGATGCGGCCAATCGAATCCAATCTGCGCACGACGGCGCTGTGAGCCAGTTTGCGCCCGGCGTTTTCGCCGCGCGATACGCTGGAACTCAAACCGTTCTCCGTGACGGCGAGCCACACTTCAGCCGTGTCGCCCTCGCTTACATCGGGCAGGTTATCGACACTGACTTTGAGACGGACTTGATCTCGCTTCTCGCCGTCCTGGCTCGGAGAGGTCGCTATTTGCACATTCGCTTTGGGCGACTTTGCGGAGCGCGCGATCGTCGAGCGCGCTTTGTCCATATTGCTGCCGACAAATTCCATCTGCCCGTCGACGACCATCTGAGGCGTGTATATGTCGCCTCTGCCGAAGGCCCGCGCGTACTGGCTCTGGCGCTCGCTGTATTGCGCCGAAGAATAAGGGTCGGCCCAGCCCAGGCGATTCCAGTAGTCGACGTGCTCGCTGAGTGCGATTATTTCAACGCCCGTCACGGGCTGCGTCTTGTCTAGCCCTGCAAGCACTTCATCGGCGGGCGGGCAACTCGAACATCCTTCGGAGGTGAATAACTCGACGATTACCGGAATCTTCTTGTCGCGGGCAGACTCTGAGATTTGCCCCGCCTCTGCCTCTCTAGAGGTCGCCATGTCTTTATGATTCAGGGCGAACGAAAGGAGCAACGCTCCGGTTATCAGGGTCAGCAGGAATAGCAAGTATTTCATCTTGGCCTCTCGTAACGGAAATAGATATTCGTCCCTCCGCAGAATTTCCTCGCCCTGTCGCTTCTCGAAAACCGGTTCATAATTGCGCGGCTACGGCCTCTGCTATCTTCGAGGTCCGCTCTTCATCAAGCGAAGACACGACCAGAACATCTACGCCCGACCTTGAAAGGGAAGCCACAGAGAAACCCTTTTGATCGAGCACGGTCAATCGCTCGACGCCGAGGTCCGCCGCATGTGGACGTATGAACAGAGAAAGCCCTTGCCCGTTCGAATCCAGACAGATCAGGTGAAGGAACTTCCTTCCATTCACCGTGCAAATCTTTGCGTGAGGATCAGAGAATCCAAAGGCCGAAAGATCGGGTGTCGCCTTCATCCTGCCGTATTCGGCGACGAGCCGGTTGAGCGTGTCGCCGTCTTTAAACGCATTGTCGAGCTTATCGAGCGTGCAGTGCGCGGCATGGTCGGCTGCGACAGCGGCATAAACCTCATCGGTTACGGGCGTCTGTCCGAACAATATGAGCAGGGTCGCGGCTATCGCCAGGGCGGCCAGCGCAGCAGCGCGCCTCAAGATAGCGGGCGACCTCCAGCGGCTGACCGGCTGAGGCGAATGTTCGCGTATTCGAGCGAGAATGCTTTCTCGAAGGGCGCGGTTGTCGCTTGCCTCGGCGTGGGCCGCTTGCCGGAGCGCGCGGTCCTGCTCCGCGAAGGCGCTCAGGAGCGACGAACACGAAGGGCACGATTCGAGGTGCCGCTGCACCGCAAGCGTATCGCGTGCTTCGAGTTCGCTGTCCATATATAGCTGAATTATCTCTTTTACTTCGCCGCAGTTCATAGCTTCCTTATACTACAACAGGCCTTTACTTTTGACCTGAAAATTCATCCGGCGGCGCCTGTGGCATCGCCGGTCATCAATATCCTGCGAAGGTCGCGTCGCGCGCGGTGCAATCTCGACATAACCGTTCCTATAGGGACATCGAGTATTTCCGCCGTCTCTTTATAGGAAAACTCTTCGACCACGATCAGCCAGAGCACCGAGCGATGGTCTTCCGACAATTGCTTGGTGGCTTCGAGCGCTTCGCCGCCTTCCAGCCGCTTGAGCGGATCGAATGTCACCACGTTGCCGCTCTGATAGAGGCCGCTCTCTTCGTTTTCGAGAGCCGATTCGGGCATCCGTGCCTCCTTGCCCTTTTTGGCGTTTATCACATTGAACATAATTCGGAATAACCAGGCGGCGCAGTTCGACCCCGTCTCGAATGAATCGAAATACCGCCAGGCCCGGAGATAAGTCTCCTGCACTATGTCTTCAGCCTCCTGGCGTCCGCGCATGAGGCGTCCGGCGGTTCGCGTCAGAGCATCAAGGTGCGTCAGGGCTTCCCGCTCGAATTTCTCCGTGCGCAATTCTGATCCCGGCTTTGCCAATTCGACCTCGTTTAAACTTTGTCGTCTCTTTTCAAATAATATCACCACCGGACAGATTTTATTCCCTCGAATCACTCCGGTTCAACCCTGCGTCGGCTGCTTATGCTCTTTTCCGTCTGCTCAACAGGGGCAAATGCCTTTGACAGCCCCGCGCGCAAAATCGATCCGACAAGTCCAACCACCTATTACGCTTGAGTGTAGTTCAAATCTATAAATACAATAAAATATCCGATAGGGAATTCAATATTACTCGTCGTTGCAAATTGATGTTTGGAAGCTTTCGAGTAAATTTTCCATAAGGAATTATCAAAATGCGAAAAGGAATTTTGAATAAGGTCATAAAGCATTATTGGAAGCCGTATCCGGTTGCGAAGTGGTCATCTGGTGAGCAGATAAAAACAGCGGGGACCGGATTCTTCTTTCACCTGAAAGAAGTCTTCAATTGTAAAGCCTTGTTCGAGGGCCGTCAGGAAGGCAGCGCGGGTCGCTTCTCGCCAGGCGATGGCGGCGGCAGGGTCGCGCTCTTTGACAGAACTGATCTTTTGAGGTATCTCGATCAGGCAGCGGTCTTCTGAAAAGTTACCGGCGAGGTCTCGAAGTTCAGGCGTCCCCTCCAGGTTTCGGACGAGAATCGTCAGGGTGTCTATTGAGGGAAGGTGTGGGCCGGGTTGAGAAGAATGGTCGATGCGCTCTTTCACGCGGTCGCTGTCGAGGAGCCAAACGACCCAGAGGCGGTCCGTGCCGAATCCCTGATGCAGATGGCTTGAGGACGCCTCGCCGTAGAAATTCACTAGGTAGCGGTTCGATATGACGCCGAGCCTGACGAAGTTCAAATTGGCATTAAGGCTCTGTAGAGGGTCGAAGGTCCAGGTTACGCGATTGATCCCTTTTTCGAGCGCGCTCCGGCGTTGCGCGAGTTTCAGGAAGAGACCGGCCCTGAGGTTGCGGTATTCGGGCAGGACGGCAAGCATATGCGAATGTATTGAGGCGATGCCGTGTTCGTAAGCCGGAAAGCCGTAGACGAAGCCTATCATCCTTTCGCCTTCGAATGCGCACAGAAGAATCCCGCCCGCATGCACGGTCGCAATGAGAGTCGCCGCAGGCACCACGTCGAGGTCGCTGAAGCCCCAAACCGTTTTTTGAATCTCTTCTACCATGCGGTACTCCGCCTGAGTTTCGGCCTCGCGGATATGAATGCGTCTTTTGTTTGCTTCCCACTCGAACATAGACTTGAATGAGTCCCGGCCCGCCTGACAGGCGCTCAGGGTTGATTCCTCCCTTGATTATCTTTGCAGATGCGCTCAGTGTAGCCTGAGCATCGCGGCTTGCCAAGCTCGTTTTGCGGCATTCGACGAACCAGTAGCCTGCGATCTCTGTCAGTCATATCGGATCACACATGCCAATGAGCTTGAAATATCATTGCAAATTGGTTGCCGCAGAATCCCTGCTCGTATAGAATTTCTTTTCCTGTGCTGCCTCGGGAGCGTTCCCCGACGAGGGCAACACTCCTAAAGATTGATTCTGCCGCGATCAATCGTGGGCTGAAGTTTCGCACTCCCGCTTTCAAAATTCAAGAATAGAGGATTAGCTAACTATGGCAATGAAGACTGCGGATTCCCAGGTAGCTCTTGCCGGAGGCCATACAGTCGACAAGCATCCGAAAGGGCTTTATGTATTGTTTGCGACTGAGATGTGGGAGCGCTTCAGCTTCTACTCCATGCTGGCCTTGTTCACGCTTTACATGCAGAACGCCGAAGAAGGCTTCGGATGGTCGGCCAGTCAAGCTACGGGCTTGTATGCCAACTATCTGATGTTCGTCTACGCAAGCCCTTTGATAGGCGGCTGGCTGGCCGATAAGAAGCTCGGTTATCGCAAAGCGGTAATGATAGGCGGGTTCTTCTTCATGGCGGGACACCTGCTGCTTTCATTCCGGTCTCTGCCCGTTGTATACGCCGCATTGACCTGTCTGGTCATAGGCAACGGCCTGTTCAAACCGAATGTCTCCACTATGGTCGGCAATCTCTACCCGGAGGGGAGCCACCTCAAGGACCGCGCCTACAACATCTTTTACATGGGCATAAACATTGGGGCCTTCACCGCGCCTATAGTCATGGAGATAGTAAAATCCAGAGTCGGAAACCACCCTGCCTTCGCAGTCGCGGCTTTCGGGATGGTGATCTCTGTGGGCATTCTCTGGTGGTTCAAGAGTCACGTCGAGGATCCGAAGAGGGCAGATATTCAGGCGAAGGCAGCAAGCGATTCCGCCGCCGACACGGAAAGTAAAGAGGGTGAAGGCGCGCGAACCTCTCCCACCACGCCCGGCGGCATGTTTGCCGCCAACGCTCCGCACCCTCGTCAGACGGCGATGGATGCAGTGCCCGAAAGGAATCGTATAATCGCGCTGCTCGTGATATTTTTGATCGTCATAGTCTTCTGGATGGTCTTCCATCAAAACGGCTCGACGCTCACCTATTGGGCGGACGATAATACCGACTGGGACGTTTCCGGCACCATCTCGAACGCGATCAATCCTTTCTGGGTCGTCACACTGACTTTCCCTCTGGTCTGGATGTGGCAATGGCTCGATAAGCGAGGAAAGGAACCTTCGACGCCGACCAAGATGGCCATGGGTATGACGCTTTCGGGACTATCCTTCTTCATCCTCTTCATTGCAGCAAAGAGCGGAGAAGCGGTTGTGCCGCAGCCTGACTCTTATGCTTCTGCAAGTTTCAGGGTGACGCAAAGGTCTCTGGACTTTATGAGAACGGAAGGCGTTCCCGAAAGCGTTTTGACCAGGCTGGCCGAGAGCAAGGACTCCGAAGACAAGCCAATAGTAAAAGACAGGAAATTCAGCCGTGACAAAACTTTTTCGAATGCCTTTGAGACGATCAAGCTGAACCTGAAATCAGAGGGCATTTCTCAGGATGTTGAAAACAAACTGAAGGAGGCGAAGATAGAGGACGGCGAGCTGGCAAGCGGAGGGTTTTCCGCTGCTCTCGAAAGGACTGTGCAGAGTCTCAGGACCGAAGGCGTTCCCGACGATGTGCTGACCAAAATACGAGCGCACAGAGATAAAACATTCACAGGAGAAGAGAAGCTATCGGATGCTGTCAGCAGGGTACTCAGCGCAGACGAAGCCGCGAGGCACAATCCCGTAACCCTGAGATATGCCTATCTCTTCCTGGTGTCGCCCTTCTGGCTGATACTCTCATACGCGGTGGTGACGCTTGGCGAGTTGATGCTTTCGCCGATGGGGCTTGCGCTGGTCTCCAAAGTCGCGCCTATAAGGATGCGCGGGCTGATGATGGGAGGCTGGTTTGTCGCAACGGCCGCGGGCAACAAGCTGACTATGATAGGCGTCTTCTGGGATCAGTGGATGCAATCGACCTTCTTCGCGGTGCTAGGCGCGATGGCGCTTGTGATGGCAGTGGTATTGTTCCTGCTGTTGAAGCCATTGAAGAAAGCCATGCCCGGAGTTTGATGGCGAATGGTCACAGCCGCTTGACAGGGACTTTGAACGCCGAATGATGAATGCCGGGCGACCGGTTATTCATCATCCGGCGTTCGGCATTTTGCGCCTTTAGATCGCCGATATCCGGCCGGCGAGCAAAAGATAAATGGGAGGAGTGATGAACGACTTTAAAGCGTTGTGCAAACGAAGCGCCTTTTTCTTCCTGATAGCTGTTCTCGCAGCGGGGCAATTCGCTCAAGCGACGGCGGCGCAAAAGCCTTCGAGCAAGCCCTCTGAATCCGCCGCAAAGAGATTCGATCTCACAATAGACAACATAATGCGTGGGACGGAACTCACAGGCTACGGGCCGCGCGCCGTCCGTTGGGCGGCCGACAGCCAGCGCATATACTTTCAATGGAAGCAGGCAAACGAGCCGAGAGACGCAGACTTCGACACTTACACGGTAAACCGCGACGGCACGGGTCTCAGAAAACTCTCCGAGCAGGAGGCCGAAAACGCGCCCCCGACGGGCGGCGAGCAATCGAAAGATAAAAAGCTCACTCTCTTCGGCGATGAGGGAGACCTCTTCCTTTACGACCATGCGGCGGGCCGCCGTCGGCAAATCACAAGCACGACGGATCGTGAATCGAATCCCCGATTCACAAAAGATCAGCGGCGCATATATTTTACGAACTCGAATAATCTCTTCATGATGTCGCTCGACTCAGGTTCCATCACTCAGATGACCGATATACGCATGCCCGGCGGAGGCGCACAGGCCGAGCGCAGAGGAGAAGAGAGGCGCGGCACAGAAAGCCAGGAGTATCTCAAAAAAGAAGAGCGCGAATTGATCGAGGCCGTAAAACGCCGCGCCGAGAGGCGGCAACAAGACGAAGAGAAACGCAAGCGCGAAAACCCGCGCAAACCCTTTCAACTCAAGCCCCGGCAGAGGGTCGCGAGCCTTCAACTCTCGCCCGATGAAAAATACGTCATAGCAAGCGTCGTCGAACAGGAAGAAGGCGCGAAGAACACTGTAGTGCCGAACTATGTGACCGAATCTTCTTACGCCGAAGAGATACCGAGTCGCACCAAAGTGGGCGACAGCCAGTCGAAGTCGCGCATCGCCATTCTGAACGTCGAGACGGGCGAAGCCAAATGGGTCGACCACGGCCAGAAAGAAGCAGGGGAGCAGGGGAGCAGAGGGGCCGCTTCGCTCATGCAGGGGAGCAAGGGAGCAGAGGAGCAGGGGAGCAGAGGAGACATGAAGCCAGCACCCCAGCAGGTCTTCTCCTCCGCACCCCGGCAGGAATCAGGGCCGCGCGAACGCGACGTGCAACTCTTTCCCCCCGTATGGTCAGAAGACGGGACGAAAGCCGTCATGCAGGCGCGCGCCTCCGACAACAAGGATAGATGGATACTTGCGCTCGACCCCTCTACCGGAAAGACGCGCCCGCTCTTCAGCGAGCACGACGATTCATGGATAGGCCGACTCGGCGCGTTCACCTTCGGGTGGATGAAGGACGACCGCCATATCTATTTTCAATCCGAACGCGACGGCTACGCGCACCTCTATGCCCTCTCTTACGACGGCGGCCAGCCTCGACCGCTCACCTCCGGCAAATGGGAAGTGACGGGCGTCGAACTGTCGGACGACAAGAGCCGGTTCTTTCTCACTACGAGCGAAGTCCATCCGGGCGAGCGGCACTTCTATGTGATGTCGGCTGAGGGCGGCGAGCGAGTCAAAGTGACTTCGGCTGCCGGAAGTCATGAAGCAACCGTATCTCCTGATGAAAAGAGCCTGGCCATAGTCTACTCTTACAGCAACCGTCCGCCTGAGCTTTACATTCAAGACAACCGCCCCGGCGCTGCGCCTGTGAAGGTGACTTCATCGCCCGCGCCTGAGTTCTGGAATTACGAATGGACAGAGCCGCCTATAATCAACTTCAAGGCGCGCGACGGCGTGATGGTTCCGGCGCGACTCTATAAGCCGAAGAACTTCAAGCGGGGAGGGCCTGCGGTCATATTCGTGCATGGCGCGGGGTATCTGCAAAACGTGCATCGCTGGTGGTCGAGCTATTTCCGCGAGTACATGTTCCATCACTTCTTGATGGAGAACGGCTACGTGGTTATGGACGTCGATTATCGCGCGTCTGCCGGGTACGGGCGCGACTGGCGAACCGGTATATATCGTCACATGGGCGGCAAAGACCTTGAAGATCAGGTCGATGCCGCCCGGTGGCTCGCCCGCGAGCACGGAGTCGATGCGAAGCGCATAGGCATATACGGCGGCAGCTACGGCGGGTTCATAACCCTCATGGCTATGTTCACTCAGCCCGAAGTCTTCGCAGCGGGCGCATCGCTCAGGCCCGTGACCGACTGGGCGCACTACAATCATCCTTACACGTCGAACATACTGAACGTCCCGCAGGAAGACGCCGAGGCGTACAAGCGTTCTTCGCCTATCTATTTCGCCGAAGGGTTGAAAGGGGCGCTTCTGATATGTCACGGGATGGTCGATACGAACGTTCATTTCCAGGACACCGTGCGGCTCGCGCAGCGGCTCATAGAGCTTCGCAAAGAGAACTGGGAGGTGGCCGTATATCCGGTCGAAAATCACGGATTCGTGGAGCCGACAAGCTGGGCCGACGAGTACAAGCGCATATTCAAATTGTTCGAGACGAATTTGAAGAAAGGAATGCCGACCGCAAGGTAATTGCGCGCGAAAGGAAGCCCGTATGCTGCCTGAATTCGATCTTGAGGGAGATCTTCCGGCAGGAGTTCATGTCGCAACTTTAGACGAAACAGAGAGCCGCTTCGGCCGATTCGATACCTCGGATCGGAGGCCCGTCCTTTTTGCCACCTTCAAACAGTTAGTGGAAAAAGCCGTCGCTTCCGGCATCGTTGAGAGGATCATCATTGGAGGCAGTTTTGTTACAGCCAGGCCAAAACCGAACGATATTGATCTGGTGATCGTGGTTTCACAAGACACCGATTTCGATTCGCTCACGCCGAGCCAGTATATCATCGCGGATCGCGCCGCTCTCAACAGGGTATTCAAAGGCGGACATCTGGACGTTATAGTTGTCAGAGAAGGGACCGGGCGAATGCAAACAGCAATTGAGTTCTTTCAAACCAATAGAGATAATAAGCGCGTGGGGATTGTGGAGGTGAAAATGTGATGGCGATTTATAACAGAAAGCAGTTGGAACATACTCAACAAAAAATTGCCGAACTGGAACTGGCGCTCGAAGAGATGAAGCGCGAAGAATCTCCGGCGGCTTATGCAATAATGTCAAAAGGTTTCATTGCGCAGATCGAACAGATGCGAGGGGAAATTGACCGGTATCTCGGCATTGCACAGAGAGAAGAGGAAGAATCTGAAGCTCTTATCAGATAATCCGACACCCTTACACGTCGAACATACTGAACATCCCGCAGGAAGACGCCGAGGCATACAAGCGGTCTTCGCCGATATATTTCGCCGAAGGGTTGAAAGGGGCGCTTCTTATATGTCACGGGATGGTCGACACGAATGTTCATTTCCAGGACACGGTGCGGCTCGCGCAGCGGCTCATCGAGCTTCGCAAAGAGAACTGGGAGGTGGCCGTATATCCGGTCGAAAATCACGGATTTGTGGAGCCGACAAGCTGGGCCGACGAATACTAACCGCTACGCAACCCCGCACGGTCAGGCCGCCATTTCAGAGCGCGTGGAAACGATCCATGTGCGGGGTGAATCCGATG
>JAKEHD010000564.1 GCA_022615215.1 Blastocatellia bacterium | reverse complement strand
CGATGGTATCTCTACTCAAAACTGTCATTTCATCCCGCGCGCAGTATAACCTGAACGGCTACGCCCGCCGTCGCGTAGTCGCCGACTTTTCTTTCGAGCTTGAGATAGGCTCCTCCGCTCGAAGGCGGCGGAGCGGGAATCCTTATTTCCGTCAGTATCTCTTCGGGTTCGAGGGCGGTTGAAAACAGGCCCGTGAAGAAACTCTCTATGGGAATCTCTCGAACGCCGCCCGGCCCTGTGGCAACGATGACGGCTCCTAGCGCAAGCATTGTGGCCGGGTGATCGTTAGCCGGGTCGCCATGCGCGAGATTGCCGCATACTGTGGCCTGATTTCTGATGAGCGGGTCGGCGATGACTATGGTTGTATCGACGAGAATCGGGCAGCGCGATTTTATCAAAGGCGAGTTTTCGAGGTCGCTCTCCCTTGCAAGCGCGCCGATCTTCAAAGCGCCGTCGAGTTCGGAGATGTAATCGAGCGCGGGTATGCGATTGATGTCGATTATCGATTGAGGTGATGCGAGACGGAGCTTCATCATGGGGATGAGGCTCTGTCCGCCTGAGAGTATCTTCACCTCCGGGCCGAGTTTCTGTAAGAGTGAGATTGCTTCATCGAGCGAGCGGGGTGCGAAGTATTCGAAGCCGCGAGGTATCATGGGGGGTCAACCTCCAATAAATGTATTCATTCCGGCAGCGCGATCAAGCCTCGATGAGGCTGCGGGGCGCTGAAGAGCGTATTCTCTTCCGAGCCTCGACCGGCAGACCTGCATCAGGCGAAGGGCCGCCGAAACTTTAGGTGAAAATTGAAACTCCATGCGGCTTGCGGCCGATGGTGTCTTCTATTTCAGATTAGCGATAACGGATTAACTCAAGAGCAACTATCAAACTACGAGTGAAGGCCGGGATTACAGGTCCGGCATTTTCACAACGAGAGATAGCATACTCACCGTAGCGGCGAACGTCAAACTCGATTCGTTTTCCGAGGTGGCACGGACATCTTGTCCGTGCAGTGTCCCTACAGGGGCGAGACGCCCCTGCCACTTATTTATTCACAGCCGAAGTCAATTGAACATTCGCGTAAGTGAGCGTCACGCCCATGACGCGCTGAAGCTCGGAGATCGCTTTGTTGTAATCGGTCATGGCTCGAAGCTCGCGCCCCTGCGCCTCTGATAGCGCATTCTGCCGTTCGAGCACTAGATAGGTCGTCGACATACCGGCCTGAAAGCGGCGCTCTTCGCTGTCGAGTTGTTTCTGGGCCGCCTCGCGCGATGCCTGTCCCGCTTCTACTCGCTGCCGCGCGGTCTCGACCGCTTGAAGCGCGTTGCGGACTTCCGCATCAATGACCTGTTCGAGCGATTTGCGCTGCGAATCTATCTTGCGATCCTCGGCCATTGCGCGGCCCAGTTGAGCTTCGGCCGTGCGGTTCCTCAGAGGAAAGCTGAACGATACGCCGACTCGAAACGTGCGGAAATCGTTGCCGAACAGATTGCTCAAACTCTGGCCGTAGCCGCCCGTCAGAAAATCGGGCAACTGCGCTCCGCCATTGACTATTATGGGCGGAAGCCCCGCCGCGCCCGATAGTAAGTTCACACGTTCCAACAACAGATTCGTGGTCGAAGCGAACGGATTGACGTTGTTCACAGCCGAACCGCTGAGCCCCGTCGAACCGTAAGAGGCCACCATATCCACCTGCGGGCGGGTCTGGTTCTCGAAGAATTTCAAATCCACGCGGTTGATCTCTTTTTGAAGCGAGTTCTGCCGCATCTCGTTTCTATTTGCGAACGCGGTGGCTACGGCTTCGTCGAGCGAGAAATTCACCGCTCCCGTATCGGGCGTATCGGTAGGAATTATGGCCTGGCCCCAGAGGCTCGACTGGCGGTCTCCCAGTATCAATTGCTTGAGGGCGTTTTCGGCGCGCGTCACAGCTTCGAGAGCTATCAGGGCGCTCTCTTGCCTGCGCTCAAGCTCAACCTCTACGGAGACTATCTCTATGGGGGCGAGCGTCCCCTCGTTTACCATGCGCTTGTTGCGCTCAAGTTGCGTGCGCGCGAGATCCACCGAATCGCGCTGAATCTGCAAGTCCTTCAACGCGAAGACAAGATCCCAATAAGACCGCTGCACGCGAGAGACTATCTCTATGGCCTTCTGGCGAAACTGGCTGTCTGAAAGGTCGAGCCTGCGATTGGCAACACGTATGCGGCGGCGCAGGTCGTCTATCGAGAGACTGCGCATCAGAGGCTGGCGAAGCTCCAGGTTGAACGACGTGTTGTATTGAGGATTGAGAGAGGCGAACTGGCTGTTTGTATCGACGCGCGAATTCGTGAATTGCGCCTTCCATTGGCCGCCTGTCGAAAGCGCCTGCTGCGCGGAGAAATCATAACCGAGCGTGTCGGTCGAAAGCGCCCCGTTGGCCCCTCCCGCAAGCACAGACCCTGTGGGCACAGAGCGGCTCTCATAAAACGTGCTGCCGCTGAGTCCCACATCCATTCCTCCCTGAGCGGCGAAGAGGTCGTACTGCGCCTGTTGCACGTTTATTCGTTCGACCTCGATTTCGCGATTGCTTCCGAGCGCCATCTTTACGGCATCGAACAGCGTGAGCGCGAGCGGATTGCTCTCATCCACCCCGATGCGCTGGGTTGTCCGTTGTCCGGCAGCGAGTACGCTTCCGTCCGGCAGCGAGTACGCTTCCGTCCGTTGTCGCGGGTCGGGATTCGGGGAGTGAGGGAGTGGCGCTATGACTCCCCTGCTCCCCTGCTCCCCTGCTCCCCTGCTCCCTGAACCCTGCGCCATCAGGGCTGCGGGAAAGGCAAGGATGAGCGACACGGCGGACACGAAAAAGCGTGACGTTATTACTTCGGCTTTAATTGAATTAATGCGACCAACGTTTCTTTTCATGACTTCTACCTGTTACAGCCATCAGCTTTCAGCACTGACGGCTGACGGCTGACGGCTGAGTTTCACCTGAAGAGACCGAGAAACGACGACGTTACCGATTGAGCTTTGCGCCTCGCCCAACTGATCGATCCTCGCACTGCGACACCAAGTCGGCCCCATAACGGAGAAGTCGCAAAGTCGTCGAACAACGAATAGGCCACAGGGGTTACCACGAGCGTCAAAAGCAAACAGAGCGTCTGGCCGCCGATGATCATTATGGCTACCGAACGGCGCGAGCCTGACCCCGGACCTGAACCTAAAGCCATAGGCGTCATCCCTGCGACAAGCGCGAAGGTCGTCATAAGTATAGGCCGCATTCGGTCACGGCACCCCTGTACTATGGCTTCATATCGCGCGAGGCCGTGTTTTCGTCGCAGGTTGTTCGTGTGGTCTATCTGCAAGATAGAGTTCTTTTTGACTATGCCGAACAACACGAGCACGGCGATGGATGAATATATGATCGAATAGTTTTGCCCCGTCGCAAAGAGCGAAACGAGCGCGAACGGGATCGACAGCGGCAGCGCGAGCAGTATCGTGATCGGATGCACGAAGCTCTCGAACTGCGCCGCCAAAACCATGTACATCATCAAAAGTGATAACCCGAACGCCACCAGAAAAGCGCCCGCCGCGCGCCCCATCTCGCGCGAACGTCCGCTGAAAGCCGCATCGTAGCCCGGCTCGAATCCGAGGCGCGGCAACTCCTGCATGAGATTTCCCATCACCTGTGACGACGAATGGCCGCGAGCCACGTTCGCCGTTATGATCGATTGCCGCTGGCGGTTGTAGCGGTCTATTTGGGCAGGACCGGTCCCGCTATCGATGGTGACGAGGTTATCGAGCCGGACGTTTCCGCCCCTGCTCGAAGGGACGTAGAGTTTCGCAATCTCTTCGGCGCTGTTGCGATACTGGCTGTCGACGCGAAGCCGCACGTCATAGCGGTCTTCGCCCTCACGATAAGACGTGACCACCTCGCCTCCCACCATCGTTCGCAAGCCGGAGGCTATCTGACCGACCGAGACGCCGAGGTCTGCGGCCTTGTCGCGATTGATGTGAACGCGCACTTCGGGCTTGCCCTCTTCGAGGGTCGTGTCTACGTCGACAGCGCCCGGCGTGTTACGGAGTACCCCCATCACCTGTTCGGAGTAATCGCGCAGTTTCGCCAGGTCAGGCCCGCGAATGACGAAAGTTATGTCGGCGTTGGCAAATCCCCCGCCCGAAAAATTCGAGGGAATCTGGACCGCCGGATGCACATCCTTGTACTGGCCCAGCCAACCTCGTGCTATCTCCATCAATTGCTGTTGAGAATAGTCGCGCTCTTCCATAGGCACGAGCTCGAAGAAGATCGACGCGCGATTGACCCTCTGTTGCTGGTCGCCGCCCACTGTCGTGAGTATGTGGTCGACGGTCCCGGCGGGCAGGTCGTTCTTCATCCGCCCGGCCACTTCCTGAACGAGCTTGTCCGTAGCTTCGAGCGATGTGCCTTCCGGCTGTCGGAGCGTCACCTCCATCTGCGACTGGTCGTCCTGCGGCAGAAAATCTTTGCCTATCCATTGAAACAGCCAGAAGGAAGATATCGTGACCATGAAGGCCAGCGCGCAGATAATCCCGCGATGCGCGAGAGACCATTTCAGCAGAGCCGTGTAGGGCCGGTCTATCAGGCGGTAGAGACGTGATTCTTTCGATTTGTGGCCCGACTTCTTCTTCAGAAAACGTGATGACAGCATGGGCGTGAGCGTGAAGCTGACAAAGAGCGACACCATTATAGCGAAGGCCGCCGTCCACCCGAAGCTGCCCATAAACCTGCCGACCATCCCCGTCATAAACGCGAGCGGCAAAAAAATTATGACGAGCGAAAACGTCGTAGCCATCACCGCCAATCCGACATCGCGCGTGCCTTCGCGCGCGGCTTCGATGGGCGAAAGCCCTTTCTCCTCGATGAAGTGATAAATGTTTTCGAGCACGACTATGGCGTCGTCTATGACTATGCCGACGCATAGCACGAGCGCGAGCATAGTGATGTTGTTGAGCGTGAACCCCATGTACCACATCAATGCGTAAGTGGCGATGATCGATGTCGGGATGGCGAGAGAAGAAATGACGGTCGAGCGCAGGTCGCGCATGAATACGAGGACTATGAGGGCGGCAAACAGAGCGCCGAGCAGGAGGTGCTCCTGCACGGCTTCGAATGATCCCTTGATGAACGTAGATTGATCGCGGACCACCTGGACCTTGAAATCCTGCGGCAATCCCGGCTTCAACTCTTCGAGCTTTCGTTTCACCCCATCAACGACTTGAACGGTGTTCGTACCCGCTTGCTTTCGTATTTCGAGCACGACGGCCTGCTGAGAGTCGAGGCGCGATATTGTGCGAGGTTCTTCTGTAGAGTCTTCGACATATCCCACGTCGCGCACGCGGACGGGAGCGCCGCCTATGGTTGCCAGTATTATGTCGTTGAAGTCTTCGACGCCCCTCACGCGCCCGAACGTGCGGAGAGTCAATTCTTTCTGGCCCTGATCGATTCTCCCACCCGGTATCTCTATGTTCTGCGCAGCGAGCGATTGACGAATTCGGTCCACGGTCAAGTTGTAAGCGCCGAGTTTCTGAGCGTCGAGGCGGACCTGTATCTCGCGCTTGCGGTCTCCTATGAAGCGCACCTGTCCTACACCCGCCAGAGATTCGATGTTTTGTTTGATCTGTTTATCGCTGATCTCGGTTATCTCGCGCAGGCTGCGTTTGCCCGATACGGCCAGCGACATGACGGGCTGCGAATCGACATCGAGCTTGTCTATGACGGGAGGCTCTGCGGTTTCGGGCAGGTCTCTGAGGATGCGGTTGACGCGGTCGCGCACGTCCTGCGCAGCGTCGTCAACGGAGCGTTCGAGGACGAAGGCCACGAAGACCTGCGAGACCCCTTCGGCCGAGACCGAGCGCAACTCGTCTATGCCTTCTATGGTGTTGACCGCCTCTTCGACCTTTTTGGTTATCTCGGTCTCTATCTCTTCGGGCGACGCGCCGGGCAGCACGACCGTCACGGTCACGGTCGGAAAATCGATCCGCGGGAAAAGATCTACGCCCAGGTGCAGGAACGCGAACCCTCCGATGACTATCATCGCAAGGCCCAGCATGGTCGCAAAGACCGGCCAATCCTCCTGCGAGATCGCCTATGGCATCACCAGCCGTTCCCCCCAACAGGCCGATGCCCGGCGCTTGCT
>JAKEHD010000563.1 GCA_022615215.1 Blastocatellia bacterium | reverse complement strand
TCGCGCTAAATGTTGTCAAGAAAGGCGCGAAAACTGAGTCCCACTTTTAATCACACCCGAACCGGCGTTTGTATACTGAAGCAGCAGCAGTCGTCGCATTGCCAAATCAGGTACGGAAGAGCGATTGATTTTATCGATTAACTGCTGAATAATAGCTTCGTTGGTAAATACAATGGCGACCCTACAAGAAAATGTGTGGTCTGGTTTGCAGAGGCATATCCCTGCCCCAATAGAGGCGAGGCATATCCTCACAGAAGAAACACAAAGACCCATTTACCCGACCCCCAATTTGGAAGAACAATTCAGGGATAGAGGACGGCTGGAAATACCAAATTCCCCATTCGATATGCCTGAGCAGGATTTCATTATTACACGCGCTCCTGGTAGAACCGTGATTGAGAATGAGCCGGAGAATGCCTGGCCGAAAATGCGAATTGAGCTATCGCCAAGCGAAGGACAAACAGGACTCGAAGCGAATGTTATAATCCTGCCATGTGAGGACACCGTTGAAGCAGAGGTACTCTACACACGTGTTTGGTACACTCTCATAAAGGCCGAGGAGTGTAGATTCCATTCAACTGAGATCGGGTTCTTGAATTTACGCGTTGAGCCTGAAACGCATGAGGAAGTAGATGAGATACTCGATCGAGCGAAGCTGTACCGCAAGCTGGCCTTTTTGGAAAAAGTTTTCGGAGTGACCTTTCAACTACCCCAGTATATTCGTGCGGAAAGGATGAGGAGAATAGAGATTATTTTCAGGGGGATCACGGAAGGGGAATTTGCAACGAGAGGGTCCGACATAACTTTTGTAGATGTAATTCCTTCAGAACTGGACTTGAACGCCCCGCCTTTCTCAGAGCCTGGGCCTTTCTCTCTCGTTGTTGGAGATAAAGAAGAACTGTTTGGTTCCTGGCTGAACCTAGGGAATATCACAGTTATATTGAAACATGCAGAGTCGGCCAATCCGAGAATAGTGAAACAGATGGCCGAAGCTCCAAATCAACCTGTGAGCCTGCGTTTCATCGTTCCCGACCATCAAATTACCTATCGCTTCGATTCTTATATAGGAATGCAACATGAACTGATGGTCAGGCAGTTGAACGAGTTTATCCAATACCTGATCCATGATGAGCCTCCTGAATTGGCTAATACAATTAATGATCTTCTCATAAGCGATGTGTCTGCCGAGTCGGCAATACAAATAGCATCCGACTGGCTCATGCTCAACCGGCTGCCCGACCGGCTTTCTGCTCAAACTCCTGTGATTGACCGGGCAGCAGGTTGCTGGCATGTGCCGATTCATCTGGTGTATGCGGACGGGGAACATGGTCTGCTAGGCGAAGTCGATATTGACATTAAGACCGGTGAAGTGACCAAAGCCCCGCCGATAGACGATCTCCTGGAAAAGGCGCGCGTTTTAAGCGAAAGAATCGTTCATGCCCGGCACTGTATGGCCAGATTGAAGGCCGCGGCCGAGGCTTCGGATGAAGCCGCATTTTCCGACGCGCTGAAGGCTATGGACTGGAGCGACCGTCCGCCGGAGGATTTCGTGCATGCTGCCGAATCGGCTCTCGCGGTCGGCGCATATCTTGCGGCCCGGCGTATATCGGAAGAGGGCGCTCGCCGCTATCCCGATCATGCGGAGATTGGAAAGTATGCGCGCGTGCTTGCCCCGCCAAAAGTGATAGACGCCGCTCTGCCGCCTGACCCCGATATGAAAGCCAATCGAACATGGATGAAAGAACATACGGACGAGTATCGCGGCAAATGGGTGGCGCTCAAGGACGGCTGCCTGCTCGAAGCGGCAAATTCCCTGGAAGAACTGGTTGAACTGGTAGATGATACTACTGGAGTTCTGATGACGATGGCTTACTGATGCTTCTTGCATTTGCCGATGGAGAGCCCTTTGCTACAGGCGCTGCGGGTTATGATTATGACTCGCTCTCTGACAGCGGCACGTCAGGGCGGTTGATTCTCAGCATAGAGGTCGGAGGGTTTCTGACCTCAGCCATTGTTGACACAGGAGCGCCATATCTGATCTGTTCGCCTCAACTCGCCAGACAGCTAAACCTGAATGTTTCCGACTCTCTCCTCTCGGAGCAAATCCTTATCCGAGGCCAGAAAGTAAGAGGCAGCCTTCACCGTATCAATCTCCAGCTTATAGCCACAGAAGGCAACAGTTTATTGCTGGAGACCACTGCATTCGTTCCTGATCCCGAAACCGAAGAGTTAGGAATGATCTTTCCTTCTTTCCTCGGACTGGTCGGCTGCCTTGAACGGGTTCGCTTCGCCGTCGATCCATCGAGTGAAACTTTTTACTTCGGTCCCAGCCTTGACTGAGAGGTCATAGATTCTCGATAAAAGATCGCAGCTCAGGCGGCAACTCGGACGCGAATTCCAATCGCTCGCCTGTGCGCGGATGCGTGAAGGCGAGTTGCGCCGAATGCAGAAAGTGACGGCCGAGCGATTTTATCTTTTGCCTCGCCGCCGGGGCGCGAACCGAATTTTCGCGCCCCCGCCCGTAAACGAAATCCGCAACTACCGGATGATTTATGTGTGCCAGATGCACGCGAATCTGATGCGTGCGACCCGTTTTGATCTGGACCTTCAGCAGGCTGAACTCCTGGAAACGCTCCGCCACTTCGTAAGAGGTATAAGCCGCACGGCCCGCGCCTCCGCTCACAACGGCCATGCGAGTTCGGTTGCGAGGATTGCGCCCTATGCGCGCTTCTATATCGCCGCGCGCTTTCGCGGGATGGCCGTAAACCAGAGCCAGGTACATCTTGAAGACCTGACGGTCGCGGAACTGGTCCGAAAGCTTTTCATGCGACACATCGTTTTTCGCCACAACGAGCAACCCCGAAGTCTCTTTGTCTATGCGGTGGACTATGCCCGGACGTATGCGCCCCGCTGCGCCCGAAAGCCGATTGAAATGATACGCGAGCGCGTTTGCGAGCGTGCCCGACTCTATGCCTGCGCCCGGATGCACGACTAGCCTTGCGGGCTTGTCTACCACTAAGAGGTCGCTGTCTTCGTAAAGAATCTTCAGAGGTATCGCTTCGGGCAGAAGGTCGAGGGGCGGCGGCTCAGGCAGATCGATCTCTATTCGGTCTCCCGTCTTCAAGCGATAGCTCGCCTTGACTGCGCGGTCGTTGACTAAAACGTCGCCGTCCTCTATGGCCCTTTGAACGCGGGTGCGGCTGATTTCATTTAATCGAGAGGCGAGAAAGGCGTCGAGGCGCGTCCCTGTTGCTTCGGGGGTGATTTCAATGAGATGGGCCTGGGTGTTCACATGTTTAAATGATGAATGATGGACGATGAATTCGGAACCGGTTCATCATTCATCATTCATCGTTCATCGTTTCTAGGATGCCTGTGCGGCGGCGTCCTGCGGATGGGCCATTTTTTCGGTCGAACTGCGCCGCCAGTAATATATCGCAAGCGCGAGGGCGAGCGGGAACATCACCACCGAAATGAATTGCGAGGTCGAAAGCCCCAGCACCCATCCGCGCGGGTCGTCGCGCCAGAACTCTATCGTGAAACGCGCGACCGAATAGAGCATAAGATATGCGAAGATTATCTGCCCCTCGAAGGCGCGTCGCTTGCGAAGCCATATCAGGAAAAGGAAGATCGAGAGATTTGCCGCCGCCTCTATCAACTGAGTGGGAACCAGGGCCACGTCTATTGGCACGCCCGTCAGTTCATGCGCCTTATCGGTGAACTTCACGCCTATCCACGAAGCAGTCGGCTTGCCCCAGCAGCACCCGGCCGAAAAGCAGCCGAGCCGCCCTATCGTGTGACCGATAGCGACGCCGGGCGCGAAGGCGTCGGCAGTCTTCCGCCAGGGCAGACGCCATATTCGCATGAGGATTATGCTAGTGAGCACGGCTATGAGGAACCCGCCGAAGTAGACCCCGCCCGATCTTAAAAGGTCGAGCGAAAAGATGCGCCGCAGGTCGCCCCCATACTGGTCCCACTCGGTTACGATCAGGAGCAGCTTGGACCCTATGAGTCCGGAAGCCAGTATGTAAAGTCCGAGGTCGTAGACCCTGTTCTTGGGCAACCCGTCCTGCCCGGCAAGCCTTGCGATCAACCATAGGGCGAGTATGAAGCCGATTGCGAGCAGAAACCCGTAAGTCGAGAGCGGCCAATCGAGGCCTGGTATTTTGAAAAGCTCCGGAAACATCAGCCTTTCCTGTTCTTCGACCTTTCATCGAGAGTGACGCGCGAAGCGCATCCGCGCATTTCATTCATCAGTGGTCGTCTCTATCTGAGGAGATTCACTCTGTTCGACGCCGGTTGCCTCCTGCGCGCGCGGCGCGAAAAACAACTCTATGGCCATCAACGCCGCGCCTATCGTTATGGCCGTATCTGCGACATTGAAGACCGGAAAGTGATAACTCCCGTAATACGCCTCGATGAAGTCTATCACACGGCCGAGGCGTATGCGATCAATCAGGTTGCCGCATATCCCTGCGGCAAGCAGCGCAAGCGACCACAAGAGCAAGCTGTTTCGTGGGGGCGTGCGCATCATGTAAAAAGTCACTATGACTATGGCCGCGACCGATACGGCCACGAGCGCCCACCGGAGGCTGCCGTCGCCGAGCATTCCGAATGCGATTCCGGGGTTTTCAGTGTAGCTGAATTTCAAAAACCCCCGTATTACATGCACATCATCGCCTTCGCTGAGAGTTATGGCCGCCCAGTATTTGGTGAACTGGTCGAACACGAGCACGAAAGCCGTGAGCACCATATACCAGAGCTTCCCGGCGCTCGTGTCCTCGCTGATTGCTACTGAACTCATCGAATTCGCTTCCCTTCAATCACGGATGGGCGTTCGGATCCTCGACCGCTAAACCTTCAGCCAAAGCGGCCGTATTAAGAGCAGCATCGGCAGAGATCAAAGTGACAGCAGGCATTCCCAATGAAAGCCGGTCAGCATTGATCTTTAGCGCGGCAGCCAATTGTACGGCATCATATCCGCGCAAAGCATGAACTTCTGCCAGTTTCATCGCCCGATCAATTATTTCCTTAACCAACTCGACCAGGACATATTCGTTGTCGAAGTCCTGCCGGAATTGCGTTATCGCCAGAGCCGCCTCAGTCGGGGAGATGCCTCCGTTGAGCAGTTTACGCGCAATCGCCGATACCACCTCGACCCCGGTAATGCTGGCAATATAAATGCGATCCCCCTTAGCAGGGTCGGCTATGTTCGTAATCCAGTCTGTGCCTGTTTCGCTCAAATAGCGTTTGACAGCAGCGCTACTGTCGAAGAAATATACAACCACCTATCGGCGCTCCTCGAGTAGAAATTCAGACACAGGTTTGCCCTTCACTTTGATCGGCTTGCGATTCTTATAAGGCGTAAAATCAGTAATGGGAGGAGGAATACGGCTGATTATGCCGCGCTCCAACAACCATTGCTCGAATTCCTGTTCGGTCATCTGTGGCCCGGTTTCAGCCAGCAACTCTTCGAGCTTCTCTCGCAGTCGCCTCTTCTCTTCAAGTGTGAGTGCTTTTACCTCTTCAAGCACCTTGTCCAATCTTGCAATAATCATCTCTCGCCCCATCCCTTTTTTACCTGCCGTATGCAGCGCGCGTCAAGCGTCGGGTAGCTTGCGTCCTCGCCCACCGACTCGGACCAGTTCCAGCACCGTTCGCATTTGGTCCCTGAAGCGTGCTCGACTTCCACCCGTAATTCGCCATAAAGATTTCTTTCTTGCGCCTCCGTCCAGTGAAGCTCGACCTGCGACACTATGAAGATCGCGAGCAGAAGGTCTTCGTACTTCTCAAGCAACTCGAAGGTTGCGCCACTCGCCCGCAAAATCACTCTCGCTTCGAGCGATGCGCCTATCACCTTCTCGTTGCGCTTTTCTTCGAGCGTCTTTTGAACGGTCGAACGCACCTCGAACAACCGCCTCCACGCTTCGAGCAACTCTTTATCGCCTTCGCGCTCGACGGCTTCTGGAAACTCCGCCAGATGGACCGAGGCTTCGCGGCTGCCGGGTATGTTCTCCCATATTTCATCCGCCGTGAAAGCGAGTATGGGAGCAAGCAATCGCGCCAGACAATCCACGATCTCGTAAAGCGCCGTCTGCGCGCTGCGGCGTCCCTCTGATTCGGGCGCGAACGTGTAGAGGCGGTCCTTCAGAATGTCGAAGTAGATGGCCGAAAGCGTCACGGTCGAATAATTGTAGAGCGCGTGATAGACACTCGTATAGTCGAAATTTTTGTACGCATCGACCACTTTGCGTGATACCTCACGGGAGGCGGCCATCGCCCAGCGGTCTATCTCCCACATCTCTGTTTCGGGAACGCGGTCGCGCTCCGGGTCGAAATCAAAGAGATTGCCGAGCGCGAATCGTGCCGTATTTCGCAGCTTTCTGTAAGCGTCCACGAGCCGCTTCAATATCTCATTCGACAGCCGCACGTCTTCCGTGTAATCCGAAGAAGCGACCCATAGTCTGAGTATCTCAGCGCCTGACTCCTTTATCACTTCGTTGGGCGAGATGGCGTTGCCTGTGGATTTGTGCATGGCTTTGCCTTCGCCGTCGACGGTCCAGCCGTGAGTGATTACCATCTTGTAAGGAGCCTGATCGTGCGCCGCCAGTCCCACCATAAGCGAAGAGTTGAACCATCCGCGATACTGATCCGGTCCTTCGATATATATGTCCGCAGGCCAGGGAAGCGACCTCTCACGCGCAAGCACGGCGAGCGACGAAGATCCCGAATCGAACCACACGTCGAGAATGTCCGTCTCTTTGGTGAAATTCGTTCCCTTGCAGGCGGGGCAGGCGAATCCATCGGGCAGCAGGTATTCCGCCTCGCGCGCATACCATGCATCTGCGGTCTCACGCTCGAATACCCCGGCGACGTGTTCTATCACTTCCGCATCCAGGATCGTCTCGCCGCAATCCGAACAGTAGAAGACCGTTATCGGCACGCCCCATACTCTCTGACGCGATACGCACCAGTCGGGCCTTCCTTTGAACATGCCCGACATTCGCTCGCGGCCCCAGGCCGGTATCCACCTGACGCGCTCGACTTCGCGCAGCGCCCCCTCGCGCAGCGAATCGCTCGAATACTCTCGAACCTCTTTGGAAGGCGTATCCATAGAGATGAACCACTGCGGCGTTACGCGGAAGATCACAGGCTGATGACACCGCCAGCAATGCGGATAGCGATGCGCGTAATCTTCGGTGAAGACGAGCGCGCCCGTATCGCGCAGAAAATCGACTATGTTTTTATTGGCCTCGAATACCTGCTGACCTGCGAATCCTTCGATTTCAGAACTGAAGCGGCCCGCATTATCGACAGGACAATAAACCTCAGCGCCTTCCATCTGACCGGGGAGCGCGCCCGCTTCGCGCAGTTGGTCGTAGACGGCCGCGAGTTGCGCGCGGTACTTCTGCCCGCTCAGAAAGTCGTCGTGGCCGTGACCGGGCGCTGTGTGAACGCATCCCGTCCCCGCTTTGCCTGTCCCTTTCTTCTGCGCGTCCGCAACGTCGAGTTCGGTCTCGGCGTCGGATTCGCCGCCGAGCGTGACGTACTCGCCGGTCATCAAAAGCGAGGGCCGGTCTATCCATGCATGTCGCGCTTGAAGCCCTTCGAGCGCGCTTCCTCGAAATCGCGCTACGACTCTCGGCTCACAATAAAATGTATTCATTCTGAGACCGCATTTTTCCGAGACTGCCTCGACCAGATCGTTTGCGACTATGTAGACCTCTTTGCCTACATCCATCGCCGCGTAATCGAACCGGGGATTCACGGCGATGCCGAGATTGGCGGGCAGCGTCCAGGGCGTGGTCGTCCATATCAACACGAAAAAGGGCTTGCCGCCGAGGTCGGCGAGCAATGCGGCAGAAGCCTCTTTATCCGTCTCCGCAAGACGGCGCGCAAGCTCTCGCACCTGATCTTCGGGCAGAGGGAACTTGACGTATATCGAAGGGCTTGTGTGCTCGCGGTATTCGACCTCGGCTTCGGCGAGCGCCGTCTGATCGTGTATGCACCAGTAGACAGGCCGCGCGCCCTTGTATACGTAGCCCCTCTCGACGAAATGGCCGAAGAGCCGCGCGGTCTCCGCCTCGTAAGCGTTCGACATGGTGAGATAGGGATCGTCCCATTCGCCGAGCACGCCGAGCCGTTGAAAGTCGCGCGTCTGGCGCTTGAGAGCCTGGGCGGCATGCTCGCGGCAGGCGCGGCGAATAGAGACGGGACTCATCTGGGATTTCTTCGCGCCGAGCTTTTTATCGACGTAGTTTTCAATCGGCAATCCGTGACAATCGTAGCCGGGCACATAAGGCGCGTCGTAGCCCATCATGGCATGCGATTTGACTATGAAGTCTTTCAGTATCTTGTTCATCGCCGTGCCTATGTGTATATCGGAATTGGCATAAGGCGGGCCGTCGTGCAGCACGAAGAGGGGGCGACCCGCGCGCGCGCGTCTGATCTCCGAGTAAAGGTCTATATGGTTCCAACGGGCCAATCGCTCCGGCTCCCTCTGCGTCAGGTTGGCCTTCTGTGCGAACCCCGTCCTGGGCAGGTTCACAGTCGCTTTTAAATCGAAAGTCGTATCGGTTGTCATCGCTCTCTCAAACACCTTCCTCAAAATGAACAGTCCGTTGTCGGTTGTCCGTAGTCCGTTGCGCTTCTTCTATGACCTCGATCAAAGCAACAACGGACAACAGGCAACCGACAACGGACGAATCAAATAAACATCTCCTCGTCCTGATATACCTTATCGATCTGCTTGCGGTCGCGTTTGACGAGCGCCTCTATGGTCCTGCGTATTCCTACGAGCAAGGACGAAAGCTCGCGCACGGGGTCGAGCACCGAAGACTGCACTTCGAGCGTCGTGTTCTCTATACGGTCGTGTGTGCGCGCAAGCAATCGGTCATATTCGGCTATCTGGCGCTGGAGCGTCGCGGTCGCCTGGTCGAGCGTCGCTGAAATCTGCTCGGCCTGATGGTGCGCGAGTTTCGTTATCTCCTGCGAAGAGACCGAGATCGCAGCCGCGACCGCGCGAGTTTCGACCGTAACCTTATCGAAGGTCTCTTTGGCCTGCGCATTGATCTTCTCGACAGTGCCCGTGACGGTTTTGATCGTCCCCTGAGCCTGATCTATGAGAGGCTCCACCTTCGCCTGGACCGACGCGGCAATGCTCGTGAGCCTTCGGATAGCGATATAAATGAAGATGAACATCGCCACCTGAATCACGAAACTCAGGGCGATGACTATGACCCCCACCTCGATTGTGATCTTGAAATCTTGATCCAAAAACGCTCCTCGCTGAAACACAAGGGACTTGCCTACAGGCTCTCCGACGGATGTTGATTGTAGCGTATGGAGAAGCGCGGCCCGGAAGCGATGCGCTCGATTTCCCTGAACGGCCGAACAAACATCAGCCGATTTGAAGCGAGCGGCCTTCTCCCGAACTGCGAGGCTTCGCCTTGTGTCAAGTTGTGAGATCAGACCGAAGCCCGCGCTCACGCTTGGGCTACCGAAATCCTGCATAACGGTCGCGCCAAGCTTGCGCATCTCTTTTTCTCTTTGCGCGACCGGACGGGGTGCCTGCTTTATATCAGCGCCCGGTCCATTACCGGAGCTTCCGCGCTCGAAGCCCGCGCTCAAGCTTGGGCTACTGAGACGGGTTGCGTCTCAGGACTCTTCGCCTTCGATGGCGGCGCGGCCCACTTCGCCCGCCTTGCGCTTCTCTTCGAGGTAGGCTTGCTTGCCCGCTTCGATAGCTGCGGCGATCTGTTCTTTTTGACGCCCGGCGATCTCTGAGACCGCTTCCGCGCTGTGGCCTATCTTCTCGCGCGCGGCATCGTAAGCTTCGGCGGCCTTGCCGCGACCCGTTTCATAAGCCTCTACGACCTTGCCGCGACCCGTCTCGTAAACCTCGCCCGCGCGAGTGCCAATCGCGCGAGCGCCTTCGCCCGCCGCATCCAAACCTCGCTTGGTGTAATCGGCTATGTCGCCGCGTAACTCGCGGCCCGATTTCGGGGCGAACAAAAGGGCCAGCGTCGCCCCTATGCCTGCGCCTATGAGCAGGAATACCAGTTTCTCGGCTGCCGATGAATCGTCGTTATGTCCCATTATCTACCTCCTTATTATAGAATCTCGTGTAATATAACTTCGCTTGCAACTATTTGAAGACACATCACTATAACATCTTAAACAGACGGCCTTCAAGACAGCGGCTCAAAAGTAAGGAGTTCAGAGTTCACGCTTTAGCGTGCCGGGGCAGCCCTGTTGTCTGAACGTATACGCCCAAAATGTAAGGTAGTGTGGCAGATAGCAATCGGAGAAGGGTGCAGTTCTAAAAGGCAGGCGGAAAGCCTGAGCAGAAACCATAGACCGACTTTATCGCAAGCGCACCCTGATTTACAGTGTCGCTCAGTGTGATCTATCACTCCGCCTCAACCCACTCACTGGCAGTACCTATTCGCCCTGTTTCCCGGTCGATAACAACGACCCGGATGTTGTAAAGACCCGCTTTATCAAGCCTGATGCTGCCGCCCATATTTATCCCGGACCTCAAGACTTGAGAATAGGAATTCGGGGCGAGGTCTAAGTTGAGCGTGTTGCTGAACCCGTTTACAAGTTCGCCACGAAGGTTGTAGGCAAAGACGATTGCCTCAAGAGAGGCCAACATCTTCTCTTCCTTTTGCTTGAAGGCCACAGAAGCAGCATCGACGCTCACTATTAGCCGCGCTACCCGCCCGTGTTCACCCGCTTCGTCAGCTTTGGTTTGAACAGAGACCTTGACGGCCGTGAGCGGAATCATCGAGGCAAGGGCCTCGCTAATGCGCTCCTGCTTCGACATCGGCTCTTGTCGTACCTCCTTCTCTTTGGGCGCGATGTAGCCTGAGCGAGTTCTGACGATCAGCCCGGAGCGGTCTTTAAGCTGAACCCTGATTCGTCGAAACTTTCCTGCCTCCACCGAAGAGGGATAGTATGCGAGCATATAATAAGCTTCGTTGTCTCGCAGAACTCTTTGTAGCCCGACGCGCATATCGTTGTGGTTGAATACAGGGAACCCTCCCGTAGCGGCTGCCAGTTGTCTCATTCCCTGACGCGAGTGTTCGAGATTATCAAGGTCGGGGCGCGCACGCAAAGGGTCGGAATATTCCCTTGTCCCGCTGCTTACACCCAAACTACCCAGCAAACTCGGGTTCGCATCCGCTGCGCTTCCCGACGGAATGGTCGTGGCCAAACCCCTCGGATCGAGCGGATAGAACGTCATGCCTCCTTTGCGTGAACTGCTTATTATTCGCTGTAACTCGGCCGAGAAGTTCTCGAATGGGCGGCTGCTGGTGTCATAAGCAGGCTCCAGATACTTGTTTGACAGCCGAAGGGGTAATTTCTCCGAGACATATATAACTATCTTACGCCCTGGCAACTCCCCCACGCTTGCCGCGATTTCCTCCAATAACTTCAGTACGACTTGTGCTATTTGGAAGAGGACTAATTGATAATAGATGAGACCTGCAAAACTGGCTCTCCCAT
>JAKEHD010000090.1 GCA_022615215.1 Blastocatellia bacterium | reverse complement strand
TGGCGGCGCTTTGGATTCGGCAGAAGTTAGGCAAAAACTGAAACTCCATGCGGCTGAAGCCGATGGTATCTTATGGGGCAAGCCGCTTGTTAGGCAAAAATTGAATCTCCATGCGGCTAAAGCCGATGGTATCTCCTCTCAAAACCGTCATTTCATCCCGCGCGCAGTATAAAGATTTCTTTCTTCAAGATTTCTTTCTTCGGGCGGCTTCCAACCTTGCCCGGCCAAACCGCAGGGTTACTTGAACGACGAAACGTCTATGCCGTAACGCGATAGCTTCATATTGAGCGTGGTCGCCTTGATCTTGAGAAGCTGCGCCGCTTTATATTGGATCCCCCGGCACTGTTTCAATGCCGCGCACAGGAGTTGTATTTCGAACTGCTTAACCTCTTCGGCCAGGTCCATCCCTTCGTCGGGGAGAGGCGAAAAGTCTGCACGCAGCGATTCGAGTATATAGCCGGGCAGAAGCGACCTTGAGAGTATGGGAGGCCGGGACTCTTGAATCATACAACTGATCGCTTTTTTCAATTCCCCGATATTTCCCGGCCAGTCGTACCGGCGCAGGAGGGCGGTCGTTTCAACGGGGAATTCCCTCTCCTCTTTTCCCGACTGTCGGCAGAACTGCTTCATAAAGTAGTGGCTCAAGATCTCTATATCTGCCTTCCTCTCGCGCAACGGAGGGACCGACAATCTGTCGCTTACGGCTATAGGACTTTTCTCCAGCGCCCTGTCGCTTTCCGGGCTGGACTGCGACGATTGCATCGAACCGAGGATTATGCGAACGTCGACCGGCTCGAACGTATCGTCTCCCATTCGGCAGAACTCCTTGTACTGAATCAAGCGAGCGATCTTTTCCTGCAAGGAGGGACCGAACGACGACAGCCCGTTTATGTAAAGCGTCCCGCCGTCGGCCGATTCGACAACCCCCTTCTGCGTGTAACTGTATCCGGAAGCGAGCACGCGTATCGAGCCGAACAGAGTGGCTTCGATGGAAGCAGTCTCGACTGCATTGAATGAGATGGCGACAAAAGGCCCTTGATGGCGGGCGCTGCATTTGTGAACCAGGCGAGCGATGAACTCCTTGCCTGATCCCGACTCGCCTTCCAAAACTATCGGGTCGTCGTGAGCAGCATGAACCTCTATGGACGAACGAGCATCCTCAGCCCATCGGCTTACGCCCACGAGCCGCTCTTTTACCATTAGGGTCGGCGCTTCTTTTTCGGGACGCTCGACCTCCAGGTCGTTTCCTATCAAAGTGCGTTTATAAACTTGCATTCGGGAATTCGGACCTCCTTCAAGTTACAATGGGACGATGGTTCTCGGCCAAATAATCATACGCAACCCCTTACGGAAAAGGGAATGGTTTTGGGACGAAATTATTGAATTTTGTTGCGAGTCGGTTCAGGAGAGGGACGAAGGAAGGTCATTCGTTCAATTGTGCGACGACGAATTCACCTGATTGTAGACGTATGAGGGTATCGGCAACAACTCGTCAGCTTCGAATATACTTCCTCGGTCCACTTCGATGCATCGAGCCAGTCGAGTCCCTCCATCACTAGGCTGACCTTCTTCGTGGCCGGATCGTAAACATACATGCCTCTGCTGGTTATGGTGAAGACCGGCACGCCATACTTGTCGGCGACCTGCCGATCCGTACTCGATGGGCGAGGGTTGGTATCATTAGGATGAGTATGCACTATAGCCGCTATGTCCGGATGCCATTTGAAGGTGAAGCTCTTGTCCTGGTTGGTGGTCCCCTGCGACCTGGCTTCGTAGCCGCCGCCTTCCGTCCGAAAGATCAATACCAGGCCTTCCTGACGGACGGTGCCGCTTTTCGAGATGGACCAGGCTTTCGAGAATTCCTCTGTTACACTTTCGTGAATTCTCGAAACCCGTCTGGTCGCACTCGTTTCTCTACGGCCGGCGCCTGGGTTTGTAAACGACTGTATTTGCAGAGCCGAGACGATGAATGCGAGAACAGGTAAAATCAGGCACGAGGACCATTGCATGAAAATCTCCTCGATGGCGAAATCCGCCTTGCGTAAATCTATCTTTACGAAGAAAGACTTCTTCCTTCCGGCAACCCTTACGGCCGGGCCGCACTCAGGCTGTAACATCTATCTACGGTTTACCTCTCTCACCCTCCGAAAAAGATTTCTTTCTTGGGCGAGCGCAGGGGCAGCTTCTATAATGCCGAGTCTACGCGAGGTGATTGAAATATGAAAAGTGTTATGGGATGAGGCCCTTGAAATTTGTGATGAGTCGACCTGAGAGCGTGGCAGGCCGTCCGGGTATCATAGAGACCTTCCGAGGAACTCGTTCAGTTTTTCCCTGTAAGTGCGCGAGAGCGTCAACTCCATTCCATCCTGAAGGATTATCTTGTACTCTCCATGAAACCAGGGCTGCAACTCCTGTATGCGGTCTATGTTCACAATGGCGGATCTATGCACGCGAAGGAAGTTCCTGGGGTCGAGCTGCTCTTCAAGGCCGCTTATGGTGTCCCTGAGCAGATATGTCTCTCGTCCGACATGCAGGCGCACGTAGTTTCCTTCGGCTTCTATCCAATCGATCTCTTCGGCCCTCACGAAGAAGACATGTCCGTTCATCTTGATGACCAGGCGGTCCAGATGCACGGGCCGGGTCTTTATCTCTTCGAGGGCCGATAGGATGCGTTGTCCGAGGCTGCCTTCTCCCTTCTTCCTTATATGGGTCTTTGCGCGTTCGAGCGCCCTTTCGAATCTTTCGCAGTCGAAAGGCTTTAACAGGTAATCCAGCGCGTAGACCTCGAAGGCGCGCACGGCGTATTGATCGTAAGCCGTTACGAATATGACTGCGGGCATGGAGCCGGGGTCGAGCTTGGAGAGCACCTCGAAGCCATCGCTTTCGGGCATCTGAACGTCTAGGAATATCAGGTCGGGGGATTGGCGGCGAATGGCTGCAATGGCTTCGTTTCCGTTGGAGCAGTCCCCAACTATTTGGATGTCCGCGTCGGCTCGCAGCATATCACGGATTCTTTCGCGCGCCAACGGTTCATCATCCACTATTAATACCTTTATAGGCTTCTCCTCTCCCATTGCCGGACGCTCCTTTACGCCTTATAACGCCGGAATGTTGCAGTCAGTTCGATTTTGCTTGGAAATTTATTTGACAGGTATTTCAATCGTCACGATCAATCCGCCGGCGGGAGCGTTGTCGAAGTCCAGGCGATGGGCCGGACCATAAATCTGTTGAAGACGGGCCTGCGTGTTGGCGAGTCCGAGACCCTTCTTGAACAGGCTTCTCGAATTGCCGTTCACAGGCAGTCCGGGTCCGTTGTCGCTCACCCGTACTTGCAGGAAGCCGTCTATTTGCTTTGCATGTATCTCGATGCGTCCGGGGCAGGACCGGGGCGCGATCCCATGGCGAATGGCGTTTTCAACTATGGGCTGCAAGATCAAGTTGGGCACTCGCACACTCAGCGTCCTCGCATCTATATCGAGGCAGACGGTCAGGCGGTCCTGAAAGCGCAGGCGCTCGATCTCCAGATAGCATTTGAGGAACTCCAGTTCTTGCGCGAGCGAAACTTCCTGAGAGCCGGAATTTTCCAGAGTGATTCTCAGAAAATCTCCCAGCCGCGCGATCATCTTGTCTGCGGCGCTCACGTCCTTGTAAAGGAGCGCAGATATGGAGTGGAGCGTATTGAAGAGGAAATGAGGATGCAACTGCATTTTAAGGGCCTGCAACTCGGCTCTGGCCAATAGGGCTTCGAGGCGGGCGGATTTCGATTCGCCTTCCCGGTAACGCCGATAATAGTTGAAAGCATGGCTGATGAGCAGGATCAGCCAGTAGATCATCATGCCGTAATCTATTATCAGGTAGACATTCAGCAGCAGCCCCATAATTGAGAAAGCCCTGTCAGTATCGGCAAGAAAGAACCAGTACAGGATGTCGTGGAGTATCCTTGTGGCAATCCCGACCAGGAAGCTTGCGAATATATGTACCAGAAAATTCCGCGCCCAGTGTTTGCGCTCTATCGGAAAACGCCGCGCAAGCCCCAGGATCGAAGGCGTCAGGGTTGCCCACACATAAGCGTAGCCGAGATCCAGAGAGATTATTTTGTACCACGTCACAGGCAGGTCGTGGCGCGCGTGAGCGAGGAACAACTGGCTGGCCAGAAACAGACCGAACAGAGTCCATCCTCCGAGGAGCATTCCCCATCGCGACCATCGGTTCTGCCAGAGCTTTTCGATCTCCATCTCTCTTCCATAAGACACGGCTACGTGTCGTCCGCATGCGCTTTCGGTATTTTCCGCCCGCACATGCTTAAACGCCGCATCGGAAATAACTCTCAATTATTCGAATGGGAGCAAAAGCCGAAACATCTCTTACCGCTGCCCTCTTATGTCGGCCCCGGCGCAAAAGGCATTTCAGCGAGAAGCCTTCTTCCTTTCGGGGCTGCGAACTTTTCCGCTCCTGACCTCTTCGATTTGCTATCCCAGAGAGCTATGAAGATTTCTTTGTCCCGAACGGGAGGATCAGATCAGTCTTCATACTGAGAAAACCTTCTGACTTCTGATGGCAACGCTCGATTTCTCTGCGATTCCGAAACCATGCGTTAGCTTCGCCTATGAACGAAACGACACTATAACGAATTCAGCATAGTACAGGTAAGATCGCCGTCTGCAAAGAGCAATGGGACGAAACGGCCGCCCTTTGTGATGGGGGGGCTTGAAACGGGTGCTCATGGGCTAATACTTTGAAATAGAAAAGGGTCTGCTTTCCCGCTACAGTTATGACAGCTTAGGGTGATTGACGAGCAAGGGCCGAACGATCACGGGCAGCAGCGCGACCTACACGACGAGATACCAATACAACCAGACAGGTCAGCAGACTTCGATCACCTATCCGTCGGGCAAGAAATGGGCACAGAAGGCGTTTATGATCTCAACAACTCACTCAATCTTGAGCATCTCCTTTGCGTGGCGGCGGGCCGTGTCCGTGATCTCCGCGCCCGTAAGCATGCGGGCGATCTCTTCTATGCGACCTCGCCGGTCCAGTCTCTCAAGGCTGACTTCGGTGCGGTCGGCGATCACTTCCTTGCGCACAAGGACATGCGAGTCCGCAAATCGCGCGATTTGCGCCTGATGCGTGACGCATAGAACCTGATTCGTTTCCGAAAGCTTCTTGAGTTTGACGCCGACCGCCTCAGAGACGCGGCCTCCTATGCCTGAATCTACCTCGTCGAAGACTATCGTGCGCGGCCAGGCCGAGGCGCTGGCGATGGTCTTGAGCACGAGCATAAGTCGCGAGGCCTCGCCCCCCGATGCCACTTTTGCCAGAGGTCTCGGCGATTCGCCCACGTTTGCCGAAATGTAAAACTCTACGCGGTCTATTCCCCGCCGCGTGAAATAGCGCCAGGCGTCTTCGTCTCTCAACTCCAACTCCGAAGGCGACTTCATTCGCACTTCGAAGCGCGCATGCTCCATAGCGACTTCCGTGAGGTCGCGCTCTATACACTGCTCGAATGTCTTTATGGCGCTCGCTCGCTCGCCGTGAAGCCTGAGCGAAGATTCGAGATAATGCTCGCGCGCCTCCCTTAGCTCGGAAGCGAGTTCCTTCTCGCGCTCGCCCGATCTCTCGATATTATCGAGCCTGTCGTGAGAACGGGCCAGATGATCGAGCGCCGTCTCTATCGACCCGCCATATTTGCGGCTCAATCGCCGTATCTCGGCCAGCCGGTCCTCGACACTTGCGAGCCGCGCGGGAGAGAACTCCAGCTTGTCTGCGAAATCGCGCAGCGAGAAGGCCAGGTCTTCGAGCAGGGCGCGGGCCGATTCCAGCCCTTCCAGGTAGGCGCGGAAGCCGGATTCATAACCGCTCAGTTCTTCCACGCGGCCGCTCGCTCGCCCTATGCGCGCGAGGGCAGACTCGTCGTCTTCGTATATGAGGGCGATGGTTTCGGCGCACAGCGAGGTCAGCTTTTCGACATTGCTCAATCGCCGCCGCTCTTCTTCGAGTTGTTCGTCTTCGCCCGCCGCGAGATGCGCGCGCTCAAGCTCGTCTATCTGAAACCGCAGGATGTCGATGAGTTGAAATTTTTCGGCCTCATCCTGTCTGAGCGCGTCGAGTTCGCTTTTCAACTCCGACAATCGACCGTAGCGTTCGGCCACCTCCTGGCGCAGGCTTGCGACCTTCGCATAAGCGTCGAGCGATTCGAGATGTGTGTCGGGATTGAAGAGCGTCTGCTGATCGCCCTGTCCGTGAATGTCCACGAGGAAGGGCCTGAGCTCGCGCAGAAGCGCCTGGGTGGCGAGGTGATTGTTGATGAATATCTTGTTGCGGCCGTTTGCGGCCAGGTCTCGGCGTATTATGATTTCGTTTTCTTCTCGGCCGTCGAGTTCTATCCCCGCCGAGCGAAGCAACTCTTCAAGCTCTTCGTTGCGCCCGACCAGAAAGAGTCCTTCGATGAAGGCGCGCTCCTCGCCCGCCTTTATCATATCGGAGGTGAATCGTCCGCCTATCAAAAGGCCGAGCGCGTCGACTATGATCGATTTGCCGGAGCCGGTCTCGCCCGTAAGCAGATTCAGCGCCCGGTCGAACTCGACCTGCAAGTCCTCGATCAGAGCGATGTTTGAAATGTTGAGTAAAGTCAGCATAAATCCGTCGCAGGGGACCGAAGCGTCAGCTATCAGCCGTCAGCCGTCAGCCGTCAGCTATCAGCCGTCAGGTCAAATATTCAACCACAGATAACACGGATAACACAGAAGATATCTGAGAAATCTGTGTAATCTGTGGTTCGAAACTTTTGGCTGATCGTCTGTAGCTAATAGCTGATAGCTGATAGCTGATTTCGCCGCCTGCTTCAGAGACATCTGACAACCGGCATCTACATTCTGTCAAGTATTATATTGACGGCTTCGAGTAAATCCCCGGCCACGATTGACGGCTCGCAGGGCCAGCGTTCGGAGTCAGCGTGCGTCCCTCTGCCGTAGCCGGTCAAGACAAGCGCCCCGACGGCTCCTACACCAGCCGCTAAATTCATATCGCTCGCCTTGTCGCCTATCACATAAGATCGCGCAAGCTCGATGCGGTGCTCGCGCGCAGCCCTGTGCAGAAGGCCGGGCCGGGGCTTGCGGCAGTCGCATATTTTTTTATATCGCGCGTCACCGAAATCGGGATGATGGGGGCAATAGTAGAAAGCGTCTATCTTCGCTCCCTCACGCGCAAGCTCTTCGCGCATTCGCTCGTGAACCGCATGCAAGGTCTCTTCCGTGTAAAGCCCTCGCGCCACGCCCGATTGATTGGTTATCACGAACGCCTTCATGCCCGACTCGTTGATGAGCCGTATGGCTTCGGCCGCCCACGGGTAGATAATCAACTCGCGGGGATGCGACACATATCCGCTGTCTTCGTTTATGGTGCCGTCGCGGTCGAGGAACACGGCCCGCGCGGATTGCAGATCAGACGATTGGCTCACAGTTTTCAACCGCTCTCTTCTGAAAAGATTTTCCGACTCACAAAACTGAAATACAAAAAATAACTTTATTGTTCGACAAGTGAAACGATGGACAAAGACTTCGGTACGATAAAACATGGTACGGTCGAAATCTTGCCCGAAGTACAGCTTCGAACCAAGTTGAGCGCGGGGCGACCGCTGCGCGTTAAGGCGGGGTTTGATCCGACGGCGCCCGATCTTCATTTAGGCCACATCGTGCTGCTTAACAAGCTGCGGCAGTTCCAAACGTTGGGACATCGCGCCTTTGATGACGGTGAACGACGAAGCTACATTCCCGCGAGAGGCGGACTTCATCCGTCTGCCCTCCTCGCGTAGGGAACAGCGA
>JAKEHD010000562.1 GCA_022615215.1 Blastocatellia bacterium | reverse complement strand
GAGTTGACCACACGGCCGCGCCACACGAAGTCTTAAGTCGATGGAACTCTATCCGAGGCGTTTGAACGCCCTGCTGGGTGCCGCTCGGGCAGCACGTGCGCTCGGTGACGAAACCTTAGCGCGCACTTTCTACCAAGACCTTCTCGAAGTTGCTGATGGAGGGATGCGGCTGCCCGCGCTGAAGGAAGCGCGAGATTATGTAGGTCAACGGCGGTGATCAAGGCACACGACCGCTTCCACAGGCTCGTGTCGCCCAACAACCGCATGCAGCGGAGGCCGCGAAGCGAGTAGAGCATCAATGGCAAGTGCGGCTCGCAGCCTCGCTGATACGAGGCGATAGCCCCTTGAAATCATTGTATGCAAGATAGACATCCGCCTGATGAAGATTGATCGAAAAGCATCTTTCATACATGCCGTTTACCCGTTCCTCTTCGATGCGTTCGAGCCGGGGTCGTTCGAGAAACGTGTCCGGGCCATAGAGTCGGCTCGCTGGCCGGTTGAAGATCGAAAGATCAATGTCTGGCAGATGGCGCTCTTTCCCGAAGCCGAGTTGCTGCCTCACGTGGCCCGTTATCTCAATCCGCCTGACACTACGGCCGCGACCGCTCGCCTCTGGAAGCTCAACGACCGATTGCAAGACATATATGGTCTTGACGGGAAGGCCGGTTGGCGTCTGCGCTCGCCCAGAGGCGAAGTGCCTTTTCGTTTCGGCGAAACGGGCGAGGACTACTTCGCCGCGCAACTCGCATTGTTTCACATAGGGGTCGGCTTCCTGACCGCGCGCATACGACCCGAAACCGATGAGCTTGACGACTGGCTGGACTTCCTTCATCACTTCCGCTTCGCCTGGGGCGAACGCGGCGCATCGGTGCAGGCCGAAAGGCAAATAGATGATGGCGCTTCGGTCCCGTTTTTCCCTGAACCTGCCGGAGGCATAAACGAACACGCGGACGGAAGCGGCTACTTCGGAGAATTGCTCGACGCGATGCTCCGCACGGGGGCGCTCGATGGAGAGACGGCTCCCTGGTGGCGCGATGTATTCGTGCGCGGAAGGCTGCTTCCTTTCACGGCGCTCTACGTCGATGCGTTGCCTGAAGAGCAAATCCCCATCGTGGTCTACAGGGTGCATAATTGTTTTCACGCCCGCCAGGAGATACACCCGGCTTCAGAAGACATAAGCCTCGACCGGCCTGCGCTTATGCCTTATGCCGAAAATCAGTGGTTCGTCTTCACTCTTGAGAGCGGAGCCTTCGTCGCCTTCGACGCGCCGGACACGCGCTTCTATCGCGCGGTGCTTCCCCGCCATCTGCGCGATCAATACTTCATACTCTTTTTGCTGGCATTGCATCAGAGGTTCGCGCTGATGAAGCTGTCGGACGAAGTGGCGATGAACTGGCTCGCGGGCAATGAGGGGGACAGTGAAAGCCCTCTTGAGATGAAGCGCGAAGAATCGTTCCGGCGCATTCGCGATGCGCTGCTCGCCTTCACCGCGCGAGGACATTTCACTCAGGTCATGCAGCGCAAGAACCATCATCGCTGCTACCTCAAATGGCAGGAAACCTTTCAGGTGAAACAACTCTACGGGGAGGTGAGCGACGAGGTTCGCGAGATGCACAATTACCTTTTGATGCGACGAACCGAGCGCCTCCAACAACTCGCTGAAGAGCAGCAGCGGCAATCGAACGCGGAAGCCGAAGCGTCGCGCGCGAGGGCGCAATACCTTGAAAGGCTTATAAGCTACCTGGCATTGTTGCTCGGCGTGCCTGCGCTCCTGCTCAGTTATCTCGGCATAAACCTGCGAGGCTTCACGTCAGAAGAGGGATTGAAATGGTGGATGCCTGCGCTCGCAGGACTCGGCGGAGTGCTCTTCGGCGGAATAATAGTATGGATGGTCTCGCTGCTTGCGAGGCGAAGCCACAAAGGAAGGCGATAAGCTGATAAAAAAATCATCGCGGGAACGGAGCTTCTCCGCGTTCATTTACAATATTATTGAGCAGAGAGATTTTAGATCATGGACAATGCGCGATTAGTAAAAGTCAGCAAATATCTGAGCAAGCACTTGCGCCATCAACCCAAGCGTCTGGGTCTCGCGCTCGCCCCCGGCGGATGGGTCGAGGTCGCCGAGCTACTCGCAGCCTGCGCGCGCAGCGGGTTCTCGATCAGCCGCGAAGAGCTTGACGAAGTGGTTGCGCGCAACGACAAGAAGCGTTTTTCATTCGATCAGACGGGCGTGATGATACGCGCCAATCAGGGCCATAGCGTCGATATAGACCTGCAACTTGCGCCTTCCCTTCCCCCTGAAGTTCTCTATCACGGAACGGGTCATAAAAATGTCGAGGTGATACTCCGAGAGGGACTTCGCAAGATGCGCCGCCATCACGTTCATCTGTCGAGCGACACTCAAACGGCCTTGCGTGTGGGGATGCGGCATGGACGGCCTGTGGTCTTCGCCGTGGACACGTCGGCGATGCAGCGGGCGGGATTTGTGTTTTACCTGTCGACGAACGGAGTATGGCTAGTCGAGAGCGTCCCGCCCGATTACTTGCGAGAGGTTGAATAAGGCTTGCCGCTGACAGAGACCGACCCGTCAATCGGGGTTCTATAAAAATTGCGCCTGCCTTGCGCCTTGCAAGCGAGAGCGCACGCTATCGGCTCTGCACGCGTCGCATCTCTCTGCATACATGAAACCCTCCCTTACGGTCGGGCTACTGAAAGATCGCACGGGCAAAACTTCGACCAATATGACATAAAGCGGTCATATTGATTGCGAGGCAGCCATTTTGAAGAACCGGGTCGCCGGTCTATTTGCGGCCGTTCTTGCAAGAGTCATTGCTTTTAAAGCACTTAGTAAATACAGACGGGGCGGCGCGGCTCTGGCATCCTCTTTGCTATTCCTAATGGACGTATGGCAGGTAAAGCGACCGTTATGGGGATAGAAAGGCGCGATAGAAAACTGAGAGAAGATTTCATTACCTGCCTATTGCAATCATAACTCGATCATAAGAAGCCCGGCTGGGAGGCTGGCTGTTGCAGGAGGGCGAGAAAACAGACTCGCAACCTTGCAACAGCTTTTCTCATTTCGGGGGCAAGAAATCGAACGGCCGATACTTCTCTGCCCTGCTTCACGCTACAGAAACCATTCTCTTTCTGCATCAGGCTAAGGCTTCATGCTGTTTTGCGCCCGCGCGGTCTCGCGTTTGTGTTGTTCGAATTCCGCCACCCGTCGCCTTATATAAGCTTGCTCGGCGGCGTCTTTGACTTCGCGCAGCGTCCCTATAGCGTCGTCGAATTGCGATAACCCCGCAAAGCAATCCGCTATGCCGTAAATCGCGCGGAGGCGCATATCGCCGTCGTCGGTCTCTGCGGCAAGCTTCTGATATATGGGCAAAGCCTCGCGGTACTGACTGCGCGCTACGTGATATATGGTCGCTTCGCGCAGGTAAGCCCGCTCGCTCAGGTCGTCATAGCCGGCCCCTTCGGTCACTTTCGCGTATTCGGTGAGCGCCTGGCTGTAGTTCTTCTGATCGAAGTAGAGGTCGGCTATTCGCAATCTTATGCGGCGGCGGCGGGTTGCGTCTTCGGGACTGAGAAGTTCGTATTCGGCTATCGCTTCATAAGAACGGCCGAGTTCCGAAAGCACCTCGGCCAGCCGCTCGCGCACAAGCTCGACTTTTTCATACGAAGGGGCTTCGCTCAGAAGGGCTTGATAATGCGCGCGTGCCCGATCGTAGCGGTGCAGGTTCAGGTAGTAAATGTTCGCAAGTTGGAGCCGAGCCTCTTCGGCTTCCGCGCCCGAAGGGTTGCCCCGCAGGAAGCTTTCGTATTCCCTGGCCGCGACTTCATAGTCTCCCGAATCCCATGCCTCGGCTGCGCGCCTGAGCTCGCTCTCATCGCTGTGCCAGTAAGCGCGGGCGCCCAGAAACAAACCGGCTACTATCGCAAGACAAACTATCGCCCCCAGAAGTAAAGCTCTCGGCGAAGATCGCAAATGCCTGACAAGCTCAATCGTTCGCTTCCTTCTACTGATAGAACTTCTAAAAACCGCTTTACGCATCATTTATCAATTTCTGCTCTTCAAACGTATCGTCCCGCTGCCGCTCTATGAGCGAAGCCGATGAGACCGTATCTCCGTCGGACGTATCTATGAGCTTCACTCCCTGAGTCGAGCGGCCCGACTCGCGTATGCCGTTCGTTCGCACTCTTATGAGCTTGCCCTGATTGGTTATTATAAGAACCTGGCTTTCGTCGTTCACGGGCAGAACGGCCACGACCTTGCCATTACGTTCGCTCGTCTTCATGTTTATCACGCCCCTGCCTCCGCGCGACTGTACGCGATATGCCTCAAGTTTGGTTCTCTTTCCGAAGCCGTTTTCAGAGATCGAAAGCATCTCCTCTTCGCCCGTGACGGCCGCCACGCTTATGACATAATCCTTTTTATTGAGCGAGATGCCGCGCACGCCGTAAGCGGGCCGTCCCATAGGCCGCACGCCCGCCTCTTCGAAGCATATAGCCATGCCGAGGTGTGTGGCCAGAAATATTTTCATATTTCCGTCAGTCAATTCGACGGCTATCAACTCGTCGTCCTCGTTGATTCCCATGGCGTTTATTCCTCTGGAGCGGATGTTGGCGAAATCGGAAAGCTTTGTCTTTTTGATCGTCCCTTTGCGTGTGGCCGTCACGACGTATTTGCCCTCTTCAAAGGCGCGGACGGTGATGATTCCTGCGACCTTTTCGTTTTTGGGCATGTTCAGAAGGTTGACTATCGCCTTGCCTTTTCCGGCCGCTCCGGCGTCGGGGATTTCATGCACCTTCAATTTATAGACCTGACCATTGTTGGTAAAGATCATTATGTAGCTGTGAGTCGAGGCCACGAACAGATGATCGACGACGTCTTCGGTCTTTAGCGCAGCGCCCCTGCGCCCCGTGCCGCCTCGCCTCTGCGCGCGATAAACAGAGACGGGCGTGCGCTTGATGTAGCCCGAATGCGTAACGGTTATGGCCATGTCCTCATCGGCTATGAGGTCTTCGAGGGTCAGTTCCGCGCCCGCTTCGATGATCTCCGTGCGCCTGGCGTCGCGGTATGCATGCTGCACTTCGCGCAACTCTTTCACTATCACGCCGCGCAGAACCATGTCGTTGGAGAGTATCTCCTGAAGCTCGGCTATGCGTTGTATGACCTCTTTGTACTCGTCTATGAGCTTCTGGCGTTCGAGGCCCGTGAGGCGCTGCAATTGCATTTCGAGGATGGCGCGGGCCTGGGCTTCGGTGAACTTGAACCTCAGCATCAACGCCTCGCGCGCTTCCTGAGTCCCTTTGGATTTCCGAATGAGCGAGATCACCGCGTCGAGATTATCTATGGCCTTCTTGAGTCCTTCGAGTATATGTGCGCGTGCTTCGGCCTTCCTGAGTTCGAAGCGCGAGCGGCGGGTTACGACTTCGCGGCGATGGTCTATGAAGATGTTGAGCGTATCGATGAGCGAAAGCACGCGCGGCTGGCCGTTGACTATAGCAAGGTTGATGACGCCGAAGGATTGCTGCATGGCCGTGAGCTTATAGAGATTGTTGAGCACGATGTCGGGGATTGCATCGCGTTTCAACTCGATCATTATGCGCATCCCTTCGCGGCCCGATTCATCGCGAAGATCGGATATGCCTTCCAGTTTCTTGTCGTTGACGAGTTCGGCCATGCGTTCGATCAGCTTGGCCTTGTTGACCTGAAAGGGAATCTCTGTGACGAGTATGGCCATGCGCTCGCCCGCGCGCCCCGCCCGGTCTATGGTGGCGCGAGCGCGCATGACTATCGTGCCGCGGCCGGTCTCATACGCCTGCTGTATGCCTTCGCGTCCGTATATGAATCCGCCCGTCGGAAAATCTGGTCCGGGAATCATGCCCATGAGGGTCTTGAGCCGCGCGTTGGGATTTTGAATCAGGTAGACCGCAGCTTCGATGGCTTCCGAAAGATTATGCGGCGGGATATTGGTCGCCATGCCTACGGCGATGCCCGAAGCGCCGTTGACCAGGAGGTTCGGAAATCGCGCGGGCACCACGACCGGTTCCCGGAGCGACTCGTCGTAGTTGGGCACGAAATCCACGGTGTCCTTATCGATATCGGCGAGCATCTCGGTGGCAATGCGAGTGAGTCGCGCTTCAGTATAGCGATAGGCGGCGGCTGAATCTCCGTCGATGCTGTTGTGTACGATGCATCCATTGGCCAGCATAAAATTGTGATGCTCGTTCACCGTAATGTCATAGACATCAGCACGCTCATCCAGCCATCGAATGTCGATCACACGATGGTTGGGATGGGTAGCCCATGGTCCATGGTCATAAAGATTTCTTTCTTGCGTGGTTCGTTGCACTTCTTCGGAGGTTTCGATGGAAGCAACAACGGACAACGGACGAAAGACAACGGACGAATAGCTTGATGCTTTCCGGGTGTCTGGAACTTGATTGGCAAATGGAAGCGCGGCATAGTGTGAGGGAGCAGTATCGAAGTAGCCCGCCATCAGGCTATCCTCGATCGTAAGATGTTGAGCTTCTTTCCATGTCCCATCACGCAGCATGAACCGATGATCGGGCGTGCATCGCACGGTCGAGCCGTCGTCGAATTTCAATTCCACTAATTGCGCGTCACGTCTCGTGATGCGCGAGTGGCGTCCTTCGCCTACTGTGATGCGCCCATCACCTGTGACCGAGTAGACGTAAAAGATTTCATCTTGCGGCAACTCCGCAAGTTCGGCAAACGTGCGCTCTGTGCTGTCAAGCAGTTTGATTTTGGTATCGCCCGTGAAGCAGCCGAAATTTCCCTGCCCTTCCACGAGCGGATAGCGCATGGAAAAGTCCTGCGCCATTCGCACGAGAGCGTCGTAGACCGCCGTGTCGCCGTGCGGGTGGTAGCGCCCGAGTACATTGCCGACCACTGTTGCTGATTTCTTGAACGGCTTATTAGGGCGCAGACCCTGTTCTTCCATCGAATAAAGTATCCGGCGATGCACGGGTTTGAGACCGTCGCGCGCGTCGGGCAGCGCGCGGCCTATGATGACGCTCATGGCGTAGTCCAGGTAACTACGCTTCATCTCTTCTTCTATGTTGACCGGTATCTTATGCAATGCTTCAGCCATCGTCTCTCTCTCTTTGAATAATGTATCGTCCTGCATATCAGGGGGCTTCACGTGTGCAGCGCCTCAAAAGGAAGACGAAGGGTATTACTCTACCTTTTTCCTCAAGCCGCAGCCGCGACAGCTATAAAGTCGACTTCGAGCGATGAATTATGAACCGCCGCGCTCAGGCATTCATCATTCATAATTCATAGTCTCATGATTCATCGCTCGACCCTCCCATGCGTGTATTGATGCGGCCACAGTCCTGCCAAAAAGGGCAATTTGGCGCGGCGAGCAGGCCGCATCATTCAGCCATATTTCAGGGAACCTCGCGATAAGATTTTCAGCCTTTTCAGCAAAGGAAATTCTACACCATCGGGACCATTTTTTCAAAGTCGAAATCGGCGCAAACTCTACGAAAAATCAGTTATTTACGGGCGAGAGCGAGGGTGAGTCGGGACGGGCGATGTGCAATGCGTGATGCGTGATGCGTCACGGCGTAATGCGTGAGGCAAAAGACCTGTTCACCGCCTGTCACGAAGTTCGGATTCGACGTGCTCGCGCGCCTTTTCGAGCCAGCGAAGCATCTCTTCATGAAGATAACGGTTGGTGCGCGCGGCGAGCGGGATGTAGTACGTTTCGGTAGCGCGTATGTAGCGTCGCTTCTTTTCAATTCTCGGCGAGAGGGTGAGAAATCGAAGATTGTCGAGCCGGTCGCAGAGCTTGACTAAGGGAGCGCCCGTAGAGGAAGCCGCCTCGATCGCTCGAAGGTAATCCGCAAGGTCCGTGTCATCGAATTTCGTGAGCAGCCAGACCACGTGCGCCACTTCTTCGCCGAACATCGCGGCAATCTGTTCGCGCGTGGTGTCGCTGTCTTCTATAACGTCGTGCAGGAGGGCGGAGCATATAAGCCGGGGCGAGTAGAGATCGATCTCATCGACGAGCGAGATGGCAACCCTGAGCGGATGGACTATGTATGGAGTGCCCTCGTCTCGCATCTGACCCGCGTGAGCGGCCTCGGCAATCTCAAACGCTCTGTAGACCTGCAATCTTTCTTCTTCGCCGAGGCGCGGTTTCAGCTTCTCGGCCAGGTAGTCATAAGTCGGTTCGTATATCATCGCTTTCAGCTCTCAGTTACACGGTCATAAATTTCGCATTCGTCAGCTTCGTCCGTGATCCATTCACCTGTACTTTAACAAAGCGGATTTGCCGCTTTCAAGAAATGAATCCCGGCTTATGAAAATACGTTGTGTTTGAAGCTTGAGCGCACGCGGAAAGAAAAGGTAAAATCGTGGCGAAGTAAAACGTCGGGAAAAAGCTATGGCTACGATTCTGAATCCCGTTGAACAAAAACTCATACTGCGCAATATCAGTTGGGAGACTTATGAGCGATTGCTGGCCGATCACGCTTCGAGCAGCGCCCCACGTTTCACTTATGACCGGGGAGTGCTTGAAATTATGAGTCCATCTCCTGATCACGAAAGAGCCAACCGCGCGATCGCGCTTCTGGTCGAGGTGCTGGCCGAGGAACTGAACCTCGACGTGGAGAATCTCGGCTCGACAACTTTCAGGCGCGAAGATTTGGAACGGGGATTCGAGCCTGATTCATGCTTTTACATTCAGAACCAGGCGCGCATTCACGGCAAATCAAAAATCGATCTGACGATCGATCCACCCCCTGACCTGATTATAGAAATCGATATCACCAGCCCTTCACTCGATAAATTTCCGATCTATGCAGAACTCGGCGTCCCTGAAATCTGGCGCTACCACGGTGAGAAACTGAGCGTTCTCGAACTGGCGGGGCAGGAGTATATCGAACGTGAGGAAAGCCTCGCTTTCCCGCGCGTCACGAGCGCCGACCTCACACGCTTTTTAGAAGAGAGCAAGACTGTAAAGCGCACCAGTTGGCTGCGGACCATTCGCGGCTGGGCGCGGAAGTGCATTAGCTCCCAAGATCGGGGCTGAGACGTAGCACGATAATCGAACAGAGTACATCACAGGAACCCTGTGCTTATGCGAAGAGTGATAACGGCGCTGACCCCTTTAATAAGGGGGGTCTGCCGTCTGGCATTCAAGATAGAATTTCAAGGCGTGGAGAATGTGCCTCTGGAGTCGGCCTGCATAATCGCGCCCAATCACGTCACCTACGCCGACCCTATATGGATCACCATTCCCATGCGCAGGCGAATCTATTACATGGCATGGGACAAGCCGTTCGAGATACCCTTTCTCGGATTTCTGATGCGCGCCTTCGGAGCGTTCCCCGTGAACCTCGAAGCCGTGGACGTTTCGGCGCAACGCGAGGCGATAAAGCATCTCCGCTCAGGTCACGCTCTCGTCATATTCCCCGAAGGCGGACGCGCTAGAACCGGAAAGGTCGAGCCTTTCAAGATGGGCGCGTTTCGACTGGCCCTGACTCATGGAGCGCCCATCGTTCCTGTGACCATCAAGGGCGCTCATGAAATCTGGCCGGTCGGAAGATGGTTTCCGCGTCCCGGCAAACTCACAATCACCTACCATCCGCCCATACCTGTCGAGCCGGTAGGCGATATAAGCAAAGCGGAATTGAAAGAGCGCGCCCGACGGCTTGCGCGCAAGACCCATAACCGCGTGGCCGCATGCCTTGAGCGATCGAACATCGCCGAAGACGAAAGCGACCGTGATGTTTCGCTCGAAGCAGGGTGAATCAAGGCAAAAGTAAAAAGGTAAAAGTAAAAAACCGCCTCTCGATCAGGCTCTCAAAGAATCGGGTCGCCGTATTTCAACTGGCGCAGCTTTGCCGCGCTCTCGCCGCTGCGAAAATCCTTGATGATGCTTGCGCGGCGCTTCTTCTGCTCTGATGACGGAGCGTTCGCATTAATCAGCGCCGCGAGTTCATCCAAGCCGCGCTCAACCTGCCCCGCGTGCGCGTATGTAATGGCAAGCGACACGGCCAGGCCGATATAAGGCTCGTCGGAAAACTCGTCTGCGGTTATCTCAGCCTTCGACTCATTGATGGAGGCTTGCAATCGCTTTATCTCTTCCCGGTAGTACGCGGCGAAATCGCGAGAGGCATACACATATCGGCCCTCCCGCCAGGCGTAGATCATCCTGGCCGAAGGAGACATGGCATGCGCGAGGCCGCCGTAGCTCTCCCATCGCGCGTCGGACACGACAAGTTCCGATACTCCATCGCCGTCAAGGTCGACTATCTTCTGCATCGGACCCGCCGCTATGAGTTCGGCCTTGTGGTCCCTGACACGATAAATCTCTGCCGGATTGCAACTCCAGCAGTTGCCCCCGCTGGAACTTTGAACGATGACTTCTTTGAGACCGTCGCCGTTTATGTCGCGCGCGTTCAGGGCGGGCAGGTCGAGCGCGGGCAGAAAGGATTTGAATGAAAAATGGAAGTCCGAGCGCCGGAAAATGGTTTTTACTGTTCGTCGGTCGCTCTCGATGATCCTGAATTCATAAGCATCAGCCAGGTCCGCTCCCCTTTCGCGCTTGAAGATCGCGGCCAGGTGACGACTGCTTCCATCGAGGCTCGCTTCGAGCGTCTCCTCCAAAGCGAGTCCCTGAGCGGCAAGCTCGGCGATCTCCGGTTTAAACTCCGCGCTCACCTGTGGCGCGGGCGAACCGCTTTGCTCGAAGATCGTGAGAGCCAGGCTGATGATGAAAATGTAGATGCGCACTTCCCCTCCATCGCAGCTATCAGCTTTCAGCTATCAGCCATGTGACCCCGATTAACCACAGATCGCACAGATAACACAGTGGAGGGCAGAAGCCCTCTACAAAAGATTTCTTTCTTCCGACGATCCG
>JAKEHD010000561.1 GCA_022615215.1 Blastocatellia bacterium | reverse complement strand
GCGGGCGGAAGCCGATGGTATCTCTACTCAAAATTGTCATTCCATGCCGCGCGCAGTATATCTATCCGTGAAATCTGTGTAATCTGTGGTCAAAAAGCGAACGGACGAAGGACAACTGACAACTGACCTCTTAATCGCTACTGAGAGCGAATGGAAAGTTTATGCCGACCCGCGATCATGAGCACGACGAACTGACTGTCACCGAGAGCAAGCAGAAGCTCAAGAAGCCTCCGCTCTATAAAGTGCTGCTCCATAACGACAACTTCACCACCATGGAATTCGTCGTCTTCATCCTCAGAGAGGTGTTCCATAAATCCGAGAGCGACGCCCTTCGGATAATGCTACAGGTCCACCATCAGGGCATAGGGGTGGCCGGAGTTTACACTTACGAGATAGCCGAAGTGAAAGTGACGAAGGTGATGGATCTGGCTCGCCAGTATGAGTTTCCGCTAATGTGTACGATTCAAGAAGAATGAACCATTCCTCTCACATCGATAAAGCTTCTCATAAACTTCGTCCCTCGGCCCCTCTTCAAGGATCATTGCACTCCCTTGGCTTTTTCTCCGATGCCGAAGACATGATGCTGGCCGCGCACGATGATCATCTTTTCGGTAATCGCGGGAGTAGCCATCAAAACTTCTCCCATCGGATTACGAGATAGCAGTTCGAACTCAGGCCCGGCTTTGATGACGAAGACTTCGCCGTCTTCGCTTGCAAAGTACAGCTTTCCATCCGCAGCGACGGGCGAAGCGCTGAACGCCCCCCCGCTGCCGAGCCTCGCTCTGAAAGAAGGTTCGCCTGTCTTTGCATTGAACTGAGTCAATATGCCGTTGTCCGTGCAAATGTATAGATAGTTGCCGTAGACTATCGGCGTTACAACGTGCGGCTTTATTATGGGGCTGCTCCATGCGATTTTGGCTTTCGATGCTGCTTCGTCCGCAGGTTTTATCTCCCCTGTTGCGCCCGCGCGTATTGCATAAAAGACCCGCCGCACATGGCTACTTCCGCCGCCGAGGAAAAACAATTCGTGCGCCGCAACAGGCGTGGGAATTTTTACGTCAATGCCGTCCGAGAGGCTCCACAACTCTTTACCTGTCAATGGGTCGTAAGCGCGATAAAACTTCGTCCCGCTCGTTACCAATTCCGCGCGCGCCTTGCCTTCGTAAATTACGGGAGTGCTCCACGAAGTATCTTCGCCGCGCGGCACGTGCCATACGCGCTTGCCGTCCTTGATATTGTAAGCGGCGATGAAGGAATCGGTCTGGCTGTCGCACTGAACTATAACCAGGTTTTTGTAAATGACGGGCGAGCTTCCAAATCCCCAATGAGTGTTTGGAGCAGGAGACCATCCTCCGTCGAGAAGGCCGAGATCGTGTTTCCAGAGCAGCTTGCCATCAAGGTCATAGCAGTAGAGGCCTTCCGAGCCGAAGAGTACGACGAGATGGCGGCCGTCGGTTGCGGGCGTGGAGTTTGCGTGGCTCGCCTTGACATGGCGTTTTACTTTGGGGACGCCTTCGTGCGCGACCCTCTCCCATACTATGCGACCGGTTTTTTTATCGAGACAGTAGACGCGAAACGAGTGCTTGGAGGTATCGGCCGCCGAGGCCGATGTTTCCGTAAGCCCGTGCACGAACTGCGACCCGTCGGCGCTGCTGATGGCCGTTGTGATGAACAGGCGGTCTCCCCACACAACGGGACTCGAATGTCCGAGTCCGGGGATGGGCGTCTTCCACAAAATGTTGACCGATTTCCCCGCATCCCAACTCGCAGGCGGACTTTGACCATCGGCGACTCCTGAAGCGTTGTGGCCACGAAAAGAGGGCCAGTTCTGAGCGTGAACGGAAACGACTAAAAAAGAATACATGAAAACAGCCGGGACAAGTTTCAATTTCATAGTCCTCCAAAAAACATGCCGACCTCGACATCAACCAGCGTCAAAAAACAAAAATCGCGCTCCCAAGCTACGGTTTCTCAAAGACCGAAGGATCAACCTTGCTGTTGATAGCGATTGATTCGACTCTGTACGACTGCTGGGGATCGGCCGTGCCCTTGAAAGTGCCGTTCGTTTTGAAAGGCAGCGTAAGGCCCTCGACCGTGCGGAAGTCGGAGAACATCTGCACGATTTCGCCGACCTCTCCGCTGCCTGCCTGGCGGCCTGTGTATGCCAGACTCAGAATGCGCCCCGTCGCCGCATCTATGCCCATCCGCAGATATATGCCGCCAAACGCGACCACCACATGTTCGACAGTCGTTTCGCCAGCCTTGCCTGTGCCTGTGGCGGCGACCTTGAAGTCCGGACGTTTGCGAGCGCGCAATACGTCCAGCCCGTTCTGCTTTAGTTGCTTTTCCAGGTCGGCGCGTTCCATATCTCGCATCAGCCTCACGGATTTTTGAGTATCATTTTGGAAAGAGACGAACGACCCGCCAGGCGCAAGAACATCGGCAACCGTGCCGAATTGTCGCGTATATTCGTAGCGAACTCGATCGGGAAAGACTTTTGTGACGGCGTACTTGAACTCGGTCTCGCCCTGCTGCGACACTGCTATGGCAAGGCCGGTTTCCTGATAGCTTGTCAGGCCGTCGATCTTCGCCGCGCCGCCCATTGAGGCAACCGCTTTTTCGATCAGCGCCCGGCCTTTCTCGATAGCTTCCGGCGAAGCAGTGATCTCAGGCCGCGCAGGCTCAAGGTACTTCTCAGGCGAGGCCGTGAACAACTGCTGGCACTGACCGCTGCCGAACACGTATATGCGCCCCTCATGGACTGCGAAGAGGTCGGGGTTGCTGTTCACCTGCGGTCCCATCCGCGCGCATGACCCGCCAAGCTGAATCTCGTAACGCGCAGGATCCTTCTCAAAAGCAGCCTTGTTCTCCTCGCTCGAAAACAGGTACTTGTACCGGTCCCGGATGACATAGATGTTCGTCTTCCCTATGACCTCTTTCCCTTGAGTGAGCATAACAGGGTCGAGACCTTCGAGCGGGATCACGGCTTCGGTTTCCTGTGACTGAGAGATTGGAATCTCCCGTTCTTCGTATGCCCCGATGGTTGATGTAAAGCCGAACGCCCCGGTCAGGGCTATCAGCGCGAATGCGAAAATGATTTTCTTCATGATCGTTCCTCCTTTCTATCAGCAGGTAGCAGGCAGCAGAGAACATCAAGCGGCATCCGTGTGCCCAATCTCTCGCCTTCACACCTGCTTTCTGCCTTCTGCTTGACTCACGCTTCATATACGCAACTGTCACACGGTCACTCGCTTCTGAGCGCCGTCATCGGGTCAATTGCGGTTACGCGGCGGGCAGGAATGAAACATGCCGCCGCTGCCGCAGCGAGCAATAAGAGTGACACCGCAATGTATGTGAACAGGTCAGTTTGCCCATAGCGCCATCACCCCTTCATCGATGCTGAGTGAAGAACTTGGTCATCACTCTCCAGCCCTCTTCGAATTTGTAAAGCGTAAGGTAGTCGGTGTACTCAAGTTTCCCGTCACGAAAGATTTCGATCTTTGCGACCGCCGTGTAGTCGGTCACATCTATCGACTTGAATTCATGCCTATAGCGATTCTTGTCATCCGAACTCGTCGTCGCGCCTCTTCGAGCGCGCACGGCTTCGAGCCGCTCCATCCATTGCTCCAATGACCGTTTGTCGATCTTGTTTCCGCTGAGAACATACATGTTGAATTCGGGATGGAACCCCTTCTTGAGGTCATCGATCTCTTTGCCGTAATACAGAACATCTATGTAAGACATTTCAACGATGTTGCGAATCGCCTCTTTCTCCTTTGCGATGTTGGCTTCGCTCTGTTGAAATGAAAAACCGCTTGAAGCGAGTTGAAGCATCAATGCCATTGCAAACGTTTTCATATAGCTCCTTTCTTCCCACGCACTTCAGCCGATAGAAGCATTCAGTCTATCCTCGCCTGTTGTAGCTGTGAGACCGTCGTCGCGTTATCGGGGTTCAAGACCAGCGCCTTTTCATAAGCCTGAATCGCTTCCGGTTTTTTCTTCAACTGAGTGTAGACATTCCCCAGAGTGACGTAAGCGTTGACCGAGTCTGGGAACTCTTCCGTATTCAACGTGAAGAGCTTGAGCGCATCGACGGAATTGCCTCTATCGAGAAACTCGTAAGCCAGAGCTTCCGCTTCCGAATCCAGGAAAAATCTCTCTTGCGGTGTCCCGGTCTTTGCATCGCGATAACGCTTGATCGCCGTATCGATTCCGCTCTGACGCGCGACGGTGACGAACTGGCTCACAAGGGTGTTGGTCAGTTTGATTTGATTGGATCCGTCGACATTCATCACATAGATGCCTCGCCTGCCGTCTCTTCTGGAATCGAAGGCGATTCTCTTTCCATCAGGCGACCAGGACGGCATAAAATCCCAGCCGCGCACATTGGTCAAACGGGTCTGACCGGACCCGTCGGCATTCATCACATATATCTCAGAGTCGCCGTCTCTGCCGGAAAAGAAAGCTATCTTCGTCCCATCGGGCGACCAATCGGCGGATTGATCCACTTCCGTGTTATGGGTCAAACGAACGGGATTCGTGCCATCCGTATTCATAGCGTATATCTCTCTTGCCTTGCCGCCTGCCTTGACATCGTGGCGGTCGGAATTGAAGGCTATCTTCGCGCCGTCGGGCGACCAGGAAGGATAGCCATCGAAACCGGGGCTATCGGTCAAGCGAACAGGATTCGTGCCGTCCGCATTCATGATATAAATTTCGCTGTTGCCGTCCCGATCTGAATCGAAGGCTATTCGAGCGCCGTCGGGCGACCATGACATTCGCTCTTCGCTGGCAGGACTGTCGGTCAATCGCTTCTGATTCGAGCCGTCAGCGTTCATCACATATATCTCCCAATTGCCGTCGCGCTCGGAAGAGAAAGCGATTCTCTTCCCATCGGGCGACCATTTCGGACGCCAGTCATCGGCCTCGTGATCGGTCAAACGAACGGGATTGCTACCATCGGCATTGATGACGTATATCTCGTAATTGCCATCCCTTTGTGATGAGAAGGCTATTCGAGTTCCGTCGGGCGACCAGGACGGTCTCCAATCGAAAGTGTCAGGGGCTTCGCTCAGGCCCTTTAGCGATGAGTCCTGTTCAACAGATGAACAGGAAATCGCTGTGATGGTAAAAAGGGTTATGCTCAACAAAGCAGCCAGTCTTTTCGTCATCGATATTCTCCTTTGCGTATTCAGGACTCAAGTTTGACTAATGTCGCTTCAATTTCTCTCAGGATTCCCAATCGCATTGGGGAATCTTTCACGCCATCTCGTGTCACAGTAAACGCTATCCAGTCGACAGAGCGTCATGGCCTCTGTTGCAGGACGCGCGTCTCGCTTCGGCTCTCAAGATCGAAGAGGAAAAGCCGGCTTTCCTCGCCGCCGTCTTTACCGTACCTTTTGTAACGTCCGAAGAGCAGTCGCTTCCCGTCCGGAGACCACGCAACGTTGCCGCTGTCGGTTCCCTCTATGACCTGTCGCAAGTTTCCGCCATCAGCGTCGCTGAAGAAAACCGCCCATTTGTCGGTCTCGAAGCTTCCGACCGTATGAGCGATAGTCCTGCCGTCGGGCGACCATTTGGGATAGCCGTTCACGCGAGGGTCAGTGGTAATCCGGTGTACGTTCGAGCCGTCCGCGTTCATTACGTAGATTTCGTCGTTCCCGTCACGACTCGAAACGAACGCAATCCGGGAACCATCAGGCGACCAATCAGGTGAGTGTCCAGGTCCGGGATCGTTCGGGAGCGTTCGCACGTTAGAGCCATCCGCGTTCATAAGGTAAAAGTGGCTTTCGCCCCCGCCCCTGCGATCTGAATGAAAGAGAATCGCGGAACCGTCCGGGGACCAGATGGCGCCTCCATCAGACGCTGGCGAGTTGGACAGGTTGCGTTGGTTCCCGCCACCCGAATTCATTACATAAATCTCGTCGTTCCCGTCCCGATAGGACTTGAAGAGTAACTTCGTCCCGTCTGGCGACCAGGCCAGATCGGCTTCGAAGTCCTGGTTTGACGTAAGGCGCTGTTCTCCTGAGCCATCCACCGCCGAGCGGTATATCTCGAAGTTGATCGCCTTTCCCGCCCGCACACCTTCGCGGTTGGAGATAAACGCGATGCTTGCGCCGTCCGGCGACCAGTCGGGGTGGGTGTCACTCCCAAGTGGCTCTCCCTCAGAATTGGTTACCGAAGGTTCTCCACCCGATCCCCGATCTTCTCCTCGGCAGCCTGCCATTGCGATCATACCGATGAACGAGAGAGCGGAAAGAACAACCGATAGTGTCTTATCAATCATGGCGACTCCTCCTTTGCCTGTATCCCGTCCACCCAACCGATGCTCAACAAGGCAATCAGCTTTTTCATCATTGATATTTTCCTTTCACCGACAATGATGGTTATTGGCCTCTCAATTCCTTCATCTTCGCAGCAGCATTGGCATTCTTAGGATTCAACTGTAGCGACTTCTCGTAGTTCTGAATCGCCAGTTCCTTATGACCTGCATTCATGTATGCTTCGCCCAGGCTGTCGTAGACATTGAATGACTGATCCGTCAGGCGACCAGTTTGGAGAAAAATCGTTTACAAACAACTCTCTCCTGGAACTCTCCTGCCCAAATGCGCAACAGATCAGAAAGAGGGTGACGGCGAAACTGAGTCGCAACATGTCGTTCAGCAGGTTTTTTCTTGAGCGGAAATTTAGAGACCCCATGATCTTTTCCTCACTTGAGATTTTCAAGACGGAAAGCGACAACTGGAGCGAGAAACCTGCCTGCGAACGAGCAATGCCGCCAGATGTTCCAGGAGCGTCCCCTCCCCGATCTCCATTTACCCGCAAGCAGGCCTTCTCCTAGATCGTCTACAAGAGTAATCATTGTATGAAGATACCTGTAGATTGTCAACAGGAAGCAGTTTGGAAGAACGCAGTCAGATACAAGATTTTACATTTCGGCGACTTTGAGGCTCATAAAGTGCTTTTAACGGAATGCCGAGCGAAAAAATATGTATAGGCACTTCCTTGCGCGTCTTCCGCAGTGCAGAATGCATAACCAGCCGACCTTTTTGAATAGCTGGTGGGGGTGAGAAGATCGAGTATATGAAAGAGCCGATCTTCGTTCGTTCTTTGACTGAAAACGAGCGCGCCACATTGCGTGCAAGCTTGCGCGCGCTTCTGCACACCTTGCCGCGCGACTTCGACAAGTCCCGTTCGCTGTGGACGTTGAATTAGTCGCAGAAGTTTGCTTCGAGCAAGGTCTGACAAAGGCACTTGTTAGTGACGAAACCATACGTGATACACTGCGGCGGATGGGAGTCAATTGGAAGCGCGCTCGCGATTGGATCACAAGCCCTGACCTGGAGCATGTGCGAAAAAAAAGACGGGTGACCGACTGATTCGATTGGCCGAGTCTCACCCTGAGTGGGTGCTTGGCTACGCAGATGAAGTCTGGTGGTCGCGGCTGGCCCAACCCTCTCTTCATAGTTGGATCGAGGGCGAGCCACTTCGCCTTCAGGAGTTGACAGCAGATAAAACTGATACCGATCCGAAGGCAATTGCTTGTTATGGGCTGCTGAGAGCAGACACTGAAAAAATATGGCTGAGATTCGTTCAAGGCAGGCCGGTTTCTTCGATAACCATCGAATTTCTGGTTTGGATAATTGAAAAGCTGCGGCAGGAAGGAAAGAAAGCACTGCTGCTTGTATGAGACAATGCCTCGTGGCACATGAGCCACGAAGCGCGTAACTGGGTACGCTCTGACGACCGACAGGCGAAGCAGGAAGGCGGAGTGCTAATCATTATTTGCCGGTTGCCTGTGAAAAGCCCCTGGCTCAATCGGATTGAACCACATTGGGTACATGGCAAGCGGGCTGTCGTAGAACCAGCACGCAAGTTGACTGCTGCGGAGTTGATCGCGCGAATCTGTTGTTACTATGGATGTGAGCAACTTTCTCATCTCTCGAAATAGGTTTGCTGGTTTTGCACTAGTAAAGCGGTACAGGAATATTCTCGTAGTGTACGGTTGCAGGCGGATTTCTTATTTCAACTACTTGGCTGGGGGATAAATCGATCCGAACTTCAACAACGGGTATTCTTTTGACGGTGTTTAAGAGTATCTCCATTCCTTCTATCCCGTGATCACCTCTTAATTCCGCTCGATTGAAAATGATTTTGTAGGAATTCTTGTTGTAATTTCCAGGAAGAAAGTGATGACCGCTAGCCCCCTCAACAGGACTCATGGGAATTTCTGAAACATACAAGTCAACCGGTAGAATGTAGTTAATATACTTTGTGCTCGCACCGCCGCCGCTACTCTTGAGTCGGCTTTGCACTTCGGGATTTGCCAGGGCAGTCTTAACGATGTGTCCCAAGGTATCCTTTTCGACTTTCGTTATAGAAATATACACAGCATCTTTGGATTCCAAGGCATACAAGCTGTTCAGCGACCAACTCTTCAATCCATTGGCCAGACCAATCGCAGCCACGGATGTGACCACATACAATGCCAGAATTGCTACATATCTTTTCGGTCCTGATTTCGGAAGGCCGGGCAATTTCTCTACCAGTGGCATGCGGAATGGCAAAAACATAGAGGTCTTGTTCTTATAGGCGATATAAGTCTCGCCGAACTTCTTCTCACACTCGCTCTCTTCGACCTTCGCTAGGAAGTAATAGGCAAAGAGCATAGCAATAAAAGATAAGAGTACGATGTACCGAGGCCATAGCAACAACAAACCAAAACTGCAGATGGCAAGGGAAACGTATTGGGGATGCCGGATAAGGTTGTATATACCACCCGTGACCGCGCCTTTCCGTGTGAGTTTGTAGTAATACACCTGACCTGCTCCTAGGCAAAATGCCAAAAGGCCGATTACGACTAATGCCACACCGACCACATTATGCAGGGTCAACAACACCGAAGATGTTTCAACGACAAGGTGCGGGAGAAACCCGCTGCTCAACCAGGCTAATGCAAGATTGTTATTGATGAAGTTTAATGCCGGTCCATATACCGAGTAGAAATATATCGCAAATGGACTGGCCATATAGAAAAACTCGAACGCAATTAACAGATAAAAAATAGCGATAGTCCAAAACGTTCTTTTTGTCGCTAAGTGTTTCTGGCTTTGTTTAGGCATTTTTCTCTCCCTCTGTGTTTCAAGGTTTGAAGCGAGCATCGCGGTAGGACCGGCAGTTACCCACCGGCCCCCGCTCAGATCCCGGCGTGCGGTTTT
>JAKEHD010000560.1 GCA_022615215.1 Blastocatellia bacterium | reverse complement strand
TGCCTAACTTCTGATGCAACCAAAGCGCCGCCATGGTCGGCGCACTCCAAATATGCGTTCCTCTTTGGAAAAACTTTCGTTTTACCCCGCGCGCAGTATAGAAGAGAGAGTGTGTTATCTGTGTCATCTGTGTCTGTAGAGGGCTTCTGCCTTCCACTGTAGTTGATTTTCCGGCCACGGACGACGGACGACGGACATATTTCTCGCTTTCAAATGCGCTTTCTGCTCATATAACGGTGCCATCGGCGATACGGCCGTTTTTCGGAATTATGACTATTTGGTCGCGTATGAAATATCCCTCGCCGTCATGGTTCCACCTCTCGGCCTCGTTGAGCACCTTCACGCCTTCGCCTATGCGCGCGTTTTTATCTATTATGGCGTGGCGTATGGTGCAGTTGGATCCCACTCCGATTCGCGGGTGCCCCTTATCTTTCTCCTTCTGCATTTCATCGAGCGTCTGGTAGAAGTCCGCGCCCATCATCAATACGCCTTCGAGCCGCGAGCCGTGCTCTATACGGCTGCGCACCCCTATTATCGAATCAGTGACGGTCGCGCCGTTGATTATACAGCCTTCGGTTATTATGGAACTCTGTATGCGGCAATCGAGCAGTTTCGAGCCGGGCAGATAACGCGGGCGCGTGTACATAGGGGCTTCGGCGTCGAAGAAGTTGAACTGCGGCAGGGGGAGCGTCATCTCCATATTCGCGCGATAGAAAGAGCCTATCGTCCCTATGTCTTCCCAGTAGTCGTCGAACAGATATGCCTGCACGTTGAGTTTCTCTATCACCGCAGGGAGTATCTCTTTGCCGAAATCCACGGCCGAAGGCATATCTTCATTCAGCAACTCGAAGAGCAACTTCCTGCCGAATACGTATATTCCCATCGAGGCGAGAAAGGGGCGGCGGGCGGCCTGGTCCGGCGGCAGTCCCAGACGCGAGGTGTCTACGCGCATATTTTGAAGAGCCTCGCCCGTGGGCTTTTCGCTGAATTCCACTATGCGGCCGCTGTCGTCTATCTTGAGCAGGCCGAAGCCGGAGGCATCTTCCTCGCGCGCCGCTGTGACCGCGACCGTGACATCGGCGCCTGTCTCCAGGTGACGGGCGATGAATTTGCGATAGTCCATGCGGTAGAGATGGTCGCCCGACAGGACGAGGATCGTTTCGCTCCTGTAATCGCCGAAGTGATGGAAGCTCTGGCGCACGGCATCGGCCGTGCCCTGGAACCAGTCGGGGCGTTCCGCGGTCATCTCTGCGGCCAGCACCTCGACAAAGCCGTTGGTGAAACGGCTGAAGCGGTATGTGCGCGAGATGTGGCGATTGAGCGATGCGGAGTTGTACTGTGTGAGGATGAATATGCGATGTATATCTGAGTTGATGCAATTGGAGACCGGGATGTCGATCAAGCGGTATTTGCCGCCCAGCGGCACGGCAGGTTTCGCCCGCTCTTTGGTGAGCGGATAAAGCCGCTGTCCGACGCCGCCGCCCAGAATCACTGCTATCACATCATCCATAGCCATCGTAGTTCTTCCCCCGGAGTATTCAGATCGTCGTTGGTAAAAACAGGAGCACACTCACTCGGACGGCAGGTGAAAATTTCCGTCCTCCGGCTTGACCGATTAGCACAACGATTGTGGCAACCGGCGGGCGCGATCTCAGGTTTTGTTTTCAAATCGCCCTGTACTATCATTAGCAAGTCCGGCCAGGGTATGGACCGCTTACACGCTTTGCCGGAAGGTCTCGCCGCCTTCAATGGTAAGCAAAACTTTTACACGCGGCAAGCGTCATCGGGCGAAACCAGAGTTGTAGCAAAGTTCCTGGGAGCGCGCGCTTCCAGCGTGCTAGACTTGCGCTTGTGCCGGTTTTCAAGAGAATCGGCGTCTCTACAAGGCGAGCAGACAAGTCATCCGAAAGGACCATTTTGTGAAGAACGTGAGAGGAATTCGGATTGCAAACGGCGTAGCTAACGCGCTCTTCGAGCGACGCCCCATAGTTGCGCTCGAATCGACCGTGATCGCGCACGGGTTGCCGAAACCGCTCAATATCGAAACCGCCCGCGCCTGTGAGCAAGCCGTAATCGCCGAAGGAGCCGTGCCTGCGACCGTAGGCATAGTCGACGGCGCTGCGGTGATAGGGTTGAGCGAAGAAGAGATCGAGGTTTTCGCCGATGCAAGTGTGCCCGGCGGCGGCTCGATTGAAAAGGTCAATCCGAGCAACCTTGCGGCCGTAATGGTCAGGTGCGCTTGGGGAGCTACGACCGTTGCGGCGACGATGGGTATAGCTTTCGAGGGCGGACTGAGAGTCTTCTCGACGGGCGGAATAGGCGGAGTCCATCGGGGCGCAAATGAGTCGTTCGACATATCGGCAGACCTCACGGCGCTCGCAAATATGCCGATGGTGTGCGTTTGCGCGGGAGCGAAAGCCATACTCGATTTGCCCAAGACGCGCGAGCTATTGGAGACGCTCGGCATCCCCGTAGTAGGCTACGGCACAGAGGAGTTCCCCGCGTTTTATTCTCGCGCGAGCGGACTTGAGGTCGATATAAGCGTGGCGACCGCTGATGAAGCGGCCGAGGTTGCCGCGCTTCACTGGCAGAGCGGCGGCCGCACAGCCGTGCTCGTGTGCGCGCCCGTGCCCGCTCAGTTCGAGTTGAGCGCAAATGAAGTCGAGCGCGCAATCCGTCAGGCAATTGAAGAGGCCAAGCGGTCTGAAGTTCGTGGCAAGGCGCTGACGCCTTTCCTGCTCTCGCAAATGGAAAGACTCACCGGGGGCAGCACGCTTGAAGCGAACCGCGCGCTGCTTGTGAACAATGCCGGAGTCGCGGCCCGAATAGCGAAGAGTTTGAAGAGATTTATGTGAAGCTCGCTCGCACACTTCACATGCGAAATTGGTGCTGGACGCAGTTTTTGAAAATCAGTCTCTTATTATATGGGCACCATCGGCTTCAGCCGCATCAAGGTTCAACTTCAGCCTACCCGTCTGCGCTCCCGATCAGCCCTAGAGAGCCAGCAAAATTCGCAGCCGGTCTTCGACGGCAGTTGTGGTTTTTGAGGATACGACACCCCATCGCTGCAATAACCGCTCTTTGGAGATTGAGCGCACATCTTCACACTTTACGAAGCTTTGTACATTCAAGCCCCCTTCTGGAGGTGTGATCTCAACATGAGAAGGTATGCCTTTTTTTCTCGATGTAACAGGAACGACTATGACCAGACCGGATGGGCCATGATTTAATCTATCATCCGAAACAATAAGACAGGGACGAGTGCCTGCTTGTTCATGGCCGCGAGCAGGGTCTAGTTCTGCCAGCCATATTTCCCCGCGAGATGGATTAGCCATGCGAAGGTGCTCTCCCATCTTCGGTCCACACTTCATCTGATTCAAGACCATCTGAAAGTGTGGATTCCCACAGCTTTCGCTCTTGCAATTCTTCCTCCCAGGCTTCAGGATCTTTTTGCAATGCCGCATAAGCAGCATTGAACTCGTTAAAAAACTGCTTGCGGCGGTACTCTTCAATCGCATTGGCGAGTATGGTTTGCATGGAGTCCCCGGTCTGCTCTGCAATCTCACGGAGAATCTCGTGAGACTCTTCGCCTATTTTTACAGTCAAGCTTGCCATAGAATGGACCTCCTGTTTTTATCCAGATCAGTATACACCAAAGCAAATTATGTCAATAGCGGCAGTGGGCGCAAAATCGGCTGTACGATTACGAGGCGTCACAATTCACCTGATAGTCGAGTTGAGTGATAGCGGACTTACTTATCTCACAATGGATTCCTATGCTAGAATTTCACTTGGTTTTGCGGGCCTCGGACCTGGCGGGCGCGCAGGCTGATAAGACTCGGATCGCTTACGGATAAAAACTATGTTTTGCAATCAATGTGGTCAGGAGCTTCCAGATACGAGCCGCTTCTGTAACGTCTGCGGCTCGACGGTTGTGGCTAAGAGCGCGGCGGCAGCCGGAGGCGGCGCGAACCCGCCTATAGCTCGCGAATCGGCGGCTCCCGCTGCTCATGAAAACCGGCAGCCGCTTGCGCCCGGAGAGATGTTGGGCGAAAAGGTGATCTTCGTGCTCCGCCCGACCCTTGTGTTCGTCCTCCTGCGCTATATACTGGCCACACTCATAGTCGTAGCGGTAGCGGCGCTGATGGGGATATTGAGCAAGTCCGTAGATTGGCTGACAGGTCAGATCGCTTTCTTCGTCATACTTGGCACGGGTGTGGTGGTATTTATAAATCCGGTCTACAAACATATTCTCAGGCGGTGCGAGATATATACCCTGACCAATTACAAGCTTGAGATGCGCTCCGGCTTCATAGCCAAGAAGGTGCGGAATATACCGCTCGATAAAATTCAGGACGTGACGGTGACGGCCGCCATGTGGCAGCGACTTGCGAACCTCGGCGATATAGTCATAGACAGCGCGTCCGAGGACGGCAAGATACACCTCGATGACATACATCGGCCCGAACGCTACGCCGATTTGATACTCAATGAATTGCGCCAACGGAACTGAAACGCGCGGCGCGGAGTCTAATAGAGAGATGTCGAATCTCACTACGGGAATGAAACAGATGCAGTATCGAAAAAATATTTTGTTCTTAATTGCTATCTCATTACTACTTGCTGCCCCGCTCATCATCGAAGCGCAGCAAAATCCGGCTGTCGAGCCTGCGCCCTTGCGCTCGCTCGCCGAACTCTTGCCCGACAGGCTTGCGGGCGTGAGCGCGACGGGAGAGGTCGTTGAGCACGGACACGAAGGTCTCGAAAACCTTGTCGCGGAAAAAGCGGCGGTCTACAGAGAATACCTCGTCATTTCGGCCGCCTCGCGGCAGTACGGGGAGGTCCGCGTCGACATCTTTCAAACAGAAAATCCGTATGCGGCTTTCGGCCTGTTCACCTATAACTCAGGCGCAAGAGAATCGAAAGCCAAAAAGCCAGACGCGCGAACAGGCAGCGTGTTGATGCCGGGCGAATCGATTTCATGGAAAGACGATGTCTTCATTCGAGTGACGGCCACAGCGGAGCAGGCGCGCGGTTCAACCTTTGCCCATTACGAGAGACTGGCTTCCGCCATCGTCGCCGCCATAGTTCCTTCACGTCCCGATCTGACGCGCCCGCCCCTGCTTGAGAGCCTGCCTGTTGACGGGACCGTAGCAGACAGCGAGCGTTATTTCCTCGGACCCGAATCGCTCTCGCGCTACATCGAGCACAGCCGCAACCTGTTCGAGTTTGCAGGCAAAGCCGAAGCAGCCCTGGCCGAGTACGAACCCGGCGAGGCCGCGCCCGCAAGCGCCGTTCGCGATTCACCAAAAGCGCGGGGCGAAGCGTCGGCTGAAGAAGAAAAGTCTCGGACGAAACTTTTCATAGTCGAGTACCACACGCCGCAGTTCGCTTCCGATGCGATGAAGCGCGCGAGCGATTATCTCAGGTCGCTCCCCGAAGATGAGCAGAATCGTATCATCATAAAACGCGAAGGCAATTATATCGTCGGGGCGGCGAGCTTCCATGACCGCGAGCGGGCGCGGGGGCTAGTGGATTCGGTCAAGTACCCTTATGAAGTGAAATGGCTGCGCGATCCATTGATACCGACAGGTGATCCCTTCCACATGCAGAAGGCGGCGCAGATGTTGCTTTCGAGCTTCGGATTGATCGGTATCGGCATGCTGACTGCCCTTGTGGTCGGCACCGCATTCGGCGCGACTATCTTTTTGAAACGGCGTAAGCGGCTACAGGAAATCTTCTCGGATGGGGGCAACATGCTGCGACTCGAAGTCGACCCCTTCGAAAAGGTCATACTCGGCCTGCCGCCCAGGAAGGATGAAGGATGAGGGATGAAGGATGAAAAGTGGAAGGCGCAGGGCCTTCTACAGAGCCGGTATCCGGTTCATCCTTCATCCTTCATCCCTCATCCTTTCCGCATAAGCTATGCCCAACTCGGTTCTGGTTGTAGATGATGAAGAAGGAATAAGGCAGACGCTCTCCGGGGTGCTCGAAGACGAAGGGCTTGCCGTAGAGACTGTCGGGTCGGGCGAAGAGTGCCTTGCCGCGTTCGAGAGCCGTCTCTTCAGTTGCGTCTTGCTCGACGTGTGGCTCCCCGGCATAGACGGCATCGAAACTCTTGAGCGAATCAAGACGGCCTATCCCGAAACGGCCGTGATTATGATAAGCGGGCACGGAAACATTGAAACCGCTGTGCGCGCAACAAGGCTCGGCGCGCTCGACTTTATCGAAAAGCCTTTGCAGATCGAACGCACGGTTCTTGCCATTCGCAACGCATTGCGTCAGCGCCAACTCGAAGCCGATAACCGCCGTCTCCGCGAGCGACTTGATGACGATCATGCGATGGTGGGCGAGAGCGTACACATGCGCGCGCTCCGTCAGCAGATAGCCGTAGCCGCGCCTACGGGAGGGCGCATACTGATCTACGGCGAATCGGGCACGGGCAAAGAACTCGTCGCCCGCGCAATTCACCGCGAGTCCCAGCGCGCCTCACAGCCTTTCGTGGAACTCAATTGCGCCGCAATACCCGAAGAGTTGATCGAATCGGAACTCTTCGGCCACACGAAGGGCGCTTTCACAGGCGCTACTCAGGCCAAGCGCGGCAAATTCGAACAGAGCGACGGCGGCACGCTTCTGCTCGACGAAGTGGGCGATATGAGCTTGAAGGTCCAGGCCAAAGTGTTGAGGGTGCTCGAAGAGCAGAGGTTCGAGCCTGTCGGGTCGAATACGCCCATCAAGGTCGACGTGAGAATAATAGCCGCAACGAACAAGCTGCTTGCCGAAGAGATGGAGCGCGGCACGTTTCGCGCAGACCTGTTTTACCGCCTCAACGTCATCCCTTTCGAGATTCCTCCCCTGCGCGAACGTGTCGAGGACATCCCGCTGCTCGTCGATTATTTCAACAGAAAATTCTGCGCGAGTTATAAGCGAGCTATTAAAACTTTCACAGACGATGCGCTCGACCGGTTGAGTTCTCACGACTGGCCCGGCAACGTGCGCGAACTCCGAAACACAGTAGAGCGCGTGGTCATAATGACCGCAAAAGAGCGCATAACCGCAGACGACCTGCCTGCGCCCGGTCCCTCAGAAGACAAAGTTTCTCCCACCCGTTACAACTTCGCCTCCTACCGCGAAGGGCGCGACACTTACGAGCGCAATTATATTTTGCGCAAGCTCTCGGAATGCGAAGGCAACATCACCCACGCCGCAGAAGCGATGGGCATAGACCGCTCACACCTGTACCGTCGGATGAAAGCCCTCGGCATAAACGACAAACGGCCCGGCTCCGGCAATTAATTTCAAATTTGTCAGCGGTCAGTGGTCAGTGCTCGGAAGATCAACCACAGATTACACGGGAGCGGGGGAGCAGAGCACCGTGCAGAGAGCAACGCGCAACGAGCAACGCGAGACGAGAAACGTGACAAGTGAGCGGTGGGAAGGGCGGGGCGGCTCCCGTACCGCGATCACCGCGCCATTTGCTACGCGCCATACGCCATAAGCCACACGACATACGCCAGCGATGCTGAAAACCATCGTCACGAGAATCATCGGCACCCGGTTCGAGCGCGAGCTCAAGCGGATCCAGCCGATCATCGACAAGATCCACGAGCATGAAGCGGAGCTGGCCAAGCGCTCGTGCACCGAGATCCAGCAGCAGACCGTGAAGTTTCGCGCGCGGTTGCGCGAGCGCCTCGGCGAGGTGGAAGCGGAGCTCGAGGCCAAGCGGCAGGCGAAGCATTCCTGCGCCGATCCCGACGAGCGGGACGTGCTCACCCGCGAGGTGAACGCGCTCGAGGACCGGCTCAAGCGGGAGACGGCCGCCGCGCTCGACGATCTGCTGCCGGAGGCGTTCGCCACGGTGCGGGCGGCGTGCCGGTGCCTGGTGGGGAGCACGGTGGTCGTCACCGGCCACGAGATGACGTGGGACATGGTGCCCTACGACGTGCAGCTCATCGGCGGGCTCGTGCTGCACCAGGGCAAGATCGCCGAGATGGCGACCGGGGAGGGGAAGACGCTCGTCGCCACGCTGCCGCTCTACCTGAACGCGCTGCCCGGGCGAGGCGCGCACCTGGTCATCTACACCGCCCTGCGTGCCCTGCAAGGCAATAAGGAACTGTGGAAGCGCTACGACAACGGCGAGAACCTCCTCTTCCG
>JAKEHD010000559.1 GCA_022615215.1 Blastocatellia bacterium | reverse complement strand
GTAAAATGAAAGTTTTCCTGGGAGCGCAGGCATCCTGCCTGCAAGCGTTTCCGCATTCAGGGTATTGAGGGAAATCCTCAATTCTTCCCGCGCGCAGTATAAATATGGGACCGCAAATCGGATTACGGCAACTTAACAGAGAGGAGAAATCGAAGATGGCAACCATTCGCGCTTTCCAGACGTTGCGCCCGCCTGAAGATAAAGCAAACCTTATAGCCGCAGTCCCTTACGACGTGGTAAACACCGCCGAAGCGCGCGAGCTTGCCGAAGGAAATCCGCTCAGCTTTCTGCATGTCTCGCGGCCCGAAATAGATTTGCCCGACGGCACAAACCCTTATTCAGATGAAGTCTATCAAAAAGCGAGTGATAACTTCGAGAAGCTGAAACTCGGTGCGCCGCTCGTACACGAAGACCTGGCCAGCCTCTATGTCTATCGCCTGCGCATGGGCGACCACGCACAGGCAGGCATAGCCGCCTGTTGCTCGGTCGATGAATACGATACCGATGTGATTCGCAAGCACGAGCGCACGCGCAAGGACAAAGAGGACGACCGCACGCGCCATATCGTCTCGCTTCGGGCGCAGACCGGTCCCGTCTTTTTAACCTATCGCGGACGTAGCGAGATCGACCGCATCGTCGAGCAGACGCAAAACGCCGCGCCCCTTTATGATATCGCCGCGCCCGATGGGGTACGGCACACCGTATGGCGAGTGAGCGAAGAGGCGAAGAATCGCCTTGTCGAAGAGTTCATCGCCGTGCCGCTGCTCTACATAGCCGACGGCCATCACCGCGCCGCAAGCGCGAGCCGTGCGCGCGCACAACTCAAATCCGAAAATCCTGACCATACGGGCAATGAAGAGTACAACTACTTCCTCACGGTGCTCTTTCCCGCAGACCAGCTTCAGATACTTCCATACAACCGAACTGTTAAGGATCTGAACGGCAAATCCGAAGCTGAATTCCTCGGCGCGCTTTCCGACATATTCCAATTGAGCGAAGACGCGCCGCCCGCGCCGACAAGCAGGGGCGAAATAAGTATGTATCTCGGCGGCCGATGGTACGGACTCCGCATACCGCCCGAAAGCGTGCCTGCCGACGATCCCATATCGTCGCTCGACGTGAGCATACTTCAGGAGCGAGTGCTCGCGGCGGCGCTCGGCATAGAAGACGTGCGCACAGACAAGCGCATGGATTTCGTGGGCGGCATTCGCGGAACCGAAGCGCTCGAACGCGCGGTCGATGAGGGTCGCGCCGCAGTCGCTTTTTCGATGTACCCGGTCACGGTCGACCAGTTGATCGCGGTCTCGGACGGGAACGAAATCATGCCGCCCAAATCGACGTGGTTCGAGCCTAAATTGCGCGATGGATTGTTGAGCCATTTGATCTGACGGTTCGATTTCCTGTGATACAATCAAGCACTGAACTGCACTTCAGCGAACGGGAGGTGTAATAAATCATGAAGGTACTCATAGCAGACAAGTTCTCTGAAAGCGGCCAGACGGATCTCCGCCAGGCCGGTTGTGAGATAGTCTATGATCCTGACTTGAAAGACGAGGGGCTTGTCGAGGCGATACGCTCGACGGGCGCGGACGTGCTCGTGGTCAGGTCCACGCGTGTGACCCGACAGATGCTCGAAGCGGGCCGATTGAGCCTGGTCGTGCGAGCGGGCGCGGGCTATAACACCATAGATGTCGAGACGGCTTCGATGCGCGGCATATACGTGGCCAACTGCCCCGGCAAAAACTCTATCGCCGTAGCCGAACTCGCTTTCGCCCTTGTACTCGCCCTCGATAGGCGCATACCGGAAAATGACGCGGACCTGAAACGCGGCCTGTGGAACAAGAAAGAGTACAGCAAGGCGCAAGGGCTTTTCGGCCGCACACTCGGATTGATAGGCTTAGGGCGCATAGGGCAGGAGATGATTGGGCGCGCGCGCGCTTTCGGCATGCCCGTAGTGGCCTGGAGCCGTTCGCTTACGCCTGAGCGCGCCGCCGAACTCGGAGTCGAGATGAAACAATCCCCGATTGAGACGGCCGCTTCTGCTGACATAGTGAGCGTTCATGTTGCGTTAAAAGAAGAGACTAAAAATCTGATCGACGAGGAATTCTTCAATGCGATGCGGGCGGGATCATTCTTCATCAACACGTCGCGGGCCGATGTTGTAGATCAGGCGGCGCTTGCGCGAGCGGCGCGCGAACGCGGGATCAGGGCAGGGCTTGATATTTTCGCGGGCGAGCCTGCCGGGGGGACGGGTGAGTTCGAAGACGATATATTCAGGATTCCCGGAGTGATCGGCACGCATCACATAGGCGCTTCGACCGAGCAGGCGCAGCAGGCCATAGGAGATGAGACCGTGCGCATAATTCGCCAGTACAAAGAAGAGGGGCGCGTGCCCAACGTGGTCAACCTGGCGAAGAAGACGCCCGCGACTCACATGCTCGTCGCGCGACACTTCGACCGCGTGGGGGTGCTGGCTACAGTATTCGACGAATTGAAGCTTGCGGGCATCAATGTGCAGGAGACCGAAAACATCGTCTTCGAAGGCGCGAAGGCCGCAGTCGCCCGCATACACCTCGACCAGGCCCCATCGGATGGAGTTCTCGGCTCTATAAAAAAGAATTGCGAGGATCTGATCGAGCTTAACCTCGTGAAGATTTGATGCGTCGCACGCATCACCGATTGAGGCGCTTATGCCAAAGAGCAGACATCGCAAAAAGAAGAGATCGCCGGGCAGTCGCTCAGGCCGGAACTTGCGAGAGGCCGCGATGCGCGAAGTGGCGTCGTTTCCTCTGCGCGAATGCTTGATCAACGAAGGCTGGGATGAGGGCAGAATGGCCTCCATCAGCATTGCCCGCAATCGCCCCGACGGGCGGGTGGCCGTAGGGGCTTTCGCCGTAGACCTGGGATGCCTGGGAGTGAAGTCCGCATTGGCGAATGATTCCATCTCTACGGCGCAATACTACGAGCGATTCGTGCATGGGGCGGCCACCAAACAGGCTCCCTGCGACCCCGCTTTTGCCGTCAAGCTGATCCTGGGGGCGGTCGAGTATGCTGAGGAACTCGGAATCGGTCCCGACCCCGATTATTACTATTCGCGGGAGATTTTCGGAGACATAGACCCGGCAAGCTGCCAGGAGACCATAGAGTACGGCCGGGATGGAAAGCCGTTTTATGTCTCCGGCCCTTATGATGATGTGAGAGGAATAGTGGATCATCTTACGCGCAGACTGGGGCCGGACGGGTTTCATTACCTGATCATGATGGGCGGCTTGGACGAGTAATGCCTGGCGGATTCGAATCGAGGACGAAAAATAAAGATTTCGGTTGAAAGCTTTTATTAAAGATCAGTACCCCGATCCGTGAGGGAGGGGATAATCAAAGTACCTTTGAAACCAGTGAAAGGGAGAGACCATGACAGAGAGAGTTTATAACTTTTCAGCCGGGCCGGCCGTGCTTCCCGTGCCTGTGCTCGAAGAGGCCCAGAGGGATTTGCTCGCGCTGCCGGGCGTCGGTATGTCTATTCTTGAGATAAGCCATCGCTCGAAGAAGTTCGACGAAGTCATACTCGGCGCGGAAGCCGATATGAGAACGCTCGCCTCTATACCTGATAATTATCAAATACTGTTTCTGCAAGGCGGCGCGTCTTTGCAGTTCTCGATGGTGCCGATGAACCTTATGCCCGCAGGCGGCAAGGCCGATTACATAGTCACAGGCTCGTGGTCCAAGAAGGCCGTAAAGGAAGCGCAGAAGGTCGGAGAGGTCCGCATAGCCGCCACGACCGAGCCTGAAAATTTCGCGCGCGTTCCCCATCAGGATGAAATCGCTCTCGACGCGGAGGCGGCTTATGTTCACTTCACGACGAACAACACCATATTCGGGACCGAATGGAAGAGCGATCCCGACGCAGGCGATGTGCCTCTCGTAGCGGACGCTTCGTCGGATATTTTCAGCCGCCGAACCGACGTGAGCAGATACGGGTTGATATACGCGGGCGCGCAGAAGAACCTCGCCCCGGCGGGCGTCACGCTCGTAATCCTTCGCGATGACCTGCTCGCGCGCAGCCCCGAAGGGCTTCCGACGATGCTCGATTACAACACACACGCAAAGGCCAAATCGCTCTACAACACGCCGCCCGTGTTTGCGATTTATGTGATGGGGCTTGTGCTGAAATGGCTTATCGCCGAAGGCGGGCTTGAAGCTATCGAGCGGCGCAACGAAGAGAAGGCCGGGCTGCTCTACGACCTGATAGATTCGACCGAGTTCTATCGCGGCCATGCCGAGCGCGACAGCCGTTCGCTTATGAACGTCACCTTCCGCTTGCCGAGCGAAGACCTCGAAAAGCAATTCATCAGCGAGGCAACGAAAGCGGGGTTTGATGGATTGAAAGGCCACCGCTCGGTCGGCGGGTGCCGCGCTTCTATCTACAACGCATTCCCGCGCGAGGGCGTCGAGGCGCTCCTGTCGTTCATGAAAGAATTCGAGCGCACGCACGGATAGAAAAAAGCAATGATGAATTATGAACGCTGAACGATGAATTCATCTTCCATTTGCTCATCATTCATCATTCATCATTTATCATTTGCCGTTACGATCACCCGGTCGGTTGCGCCGCGCCCGAATGTTTCGGGGTGGTACATCTCTTCGGCCTTCGGCGGCGGAACTATGAACGTGCCCGGAGTGGTCGCCCGCGCTACATACGAATAATCGTGTACCCCTTCCCATAACAGCGAGGTGAATGCCTCAACTCTTTCATCGCGCATGTTCTGATGCTCGAACCAGGGCCGCGTCCACCACCACCATCTCGGCTTCTTCGATTCATCCTTCGGGTCTTCGGGAATGCTGCCCGTAGTCGCAAGCGCAGGGTTCAATACTTCGAGTCCCGCAGGCAAGGGGTCTACGAGCGCGACATGGTAGCGCCGCGCAGGGGCCACCATCGTGAGCCGCACTCGCACCTTAGCGCCCGCCTTTATGTGCCACACGCCGTCTTCATCTCTTCGCACGTCGCCGAGGTCGTCTATGGCTTCATAACTTCGCTCGACCGTAAATCCGTAATCGGCGGCTGCAAGCTTGAAGCTCGCGGGCGCGTACTGCATGCCCACTCGATAATAGAGACGGCCCGGCCCTTCTTTGCTGAGAGCTAGATTCTGCGGCCCGGCGCTCTCGGCCAAGTATCGCATGGGAATAGCGACGTGATAGCGTTCTGTAGAGCGACCTTTGAACTCACGTTCGCCCGCGTAACGGTCTCCGAGCCAGGCGCGGGCCACGAAGTCGGGCGTCACTTTTTCATAAGCGGCGAAGTAACGGTCGAGCGCAAGCAGTATGAAAACATTCTCCTGCGTGTTCTCCCATCGCCCTCGCTTGCGGTGCGCGAGCAACCCGCGCGCGATCTTCGCAATGAGATCGTTTTCGGGCTGGTCGCCTATAAGGGCTTCTAGGATTATCCCGTCGGCCCTGCGCTCCGAGTGCAATAACAGATGCGCGCCGTCGCTGTAGACGGCGGTGAAGTGCGCCGCCCCGGCCGTCTCTTCGGCGCGGTTGTTCAGGTGTCTGCGAATCGCTTGCACTTCGGCGCTCGATGCCTCGTCGCCCGATAGCACCGCAAGCAGCCAGCCTATGGCCTCAAGCGATAGATTTTCCAATCCCGCTTCATTGATGATGCGGCGCGCTCTGGCCGTGTCGCGGTCGCCCATGCGATTGCGAACATATAGGGCATAAGCCACAAGCACGCGCCGAATATCGGCTCCATAGTAAGAGGGTATATGACGCTCGATTTCGCGCAGATATTTTTTCGATCGGTCGAACATCCTGTCCGGTACAGAAAAGTCTTTTTCTTTCGCGCGTTGTAGCGCGTGCGCCACATGAATGCCGAGGTAAGGCCAGGGCTTGTCGCCTCGCCGCCAGAAGGCGAAACTGCCATCCTCGTTTTGAAGCGCGTCGAGCTGTTTGATATCACGCCTGACCGCCTCGACCAACTCTTCCGGTTTCGGCAGCCCTTTTGCTTCGAAGGCCGCGAGCACATCGCGCAACGCGGCCACAGCCAGCACGCGCGATGCGAGTTGCTCTGAGCACTCGAACGGATATCCAGTGAGATACAGAACGGCATCGGTCAATGCCTGAAGCTCGGTCGAAGAGGTTGTAATCTCAAGCCCGCCGAATTGTTCGACCACATCGGAGGGCGCTTCGACAGGTTGAATGATAGCGCCCTGATCTATCTCTCCGTAGGTGGCGAAGGCTTCGGTGGTGGCGGGAGTCCAGACAGGTAGTTCGACTTCGGCGGCATCTGTCCATCGGCCCGACACCGCGCCTATTTGAAATCGCGCAGTGCCCGGCCGAGAGGCCGTCGCCGGGAAGCGAACCTCTACGCGGTCGTTGGCGGGGACGGTCACGCGACGCCCCTGGCCTTCGATGAGTTCGGCATTTGCGGCGCGCACGGCCACGTCTACGGCGATAGGAGAATCGGTCTGATTTTGAACGACTACGGGCAATTCGAAGCGGTCGCCGAAATTCAGGAAACGCGGCGCTGAGGGCCTTACCATCAGGGGCAACCGCGCGGTGATGGCCGATTCAACAGAGCCGAACTGTTTGCCCTCGGCTACGGCAACGGCCATAACGCGATAGCGTGTCAGGTTATCAGGCAGCTTGACTTTTACCGACGCGCGCCCGTTCGCATCGGTCGGCACTGTGGCGGCGAACGTAGCAAGGGCGTTGAAGTCTAATCTGATGCGTATCAGGTCGCCTTGCCCACTGCTGTCATCAAACGCTATGGCTCTCTCCATCATTTCCATAACTGGCGCACGCGCAGCAACGAAAACGGGGCTTTTACCATACGATGGCGCTCCCCTGCCGCCGCCTCCTCCTCCCCCCACTCCTGGCTTTCCAATTAGATCAACAGGGCTTGCCAGCAGAATACTCTCTCGCAAGTGATAGTCCTCTGCCCCAGAATCCCGATCCAAGTAGAAAGCTGCAACGGGGTCATCTAACTCGTAATCCGTCAGAGCAAGGATGGCTTCATCTACGACCACTACCGCAAGCTCGCCGCCGCTGACGGGCTTATCTGCTGCGTCTCTCAACTCAACGTCGACTACTGTCTCGCCGCCCGGCTCAACGCGGAGGTCGCGCGGCGTGGCCGTGACCGCAAGCCTTCGCTTCAGAGGCGGCACCGATAGGTTCAACTCACCTTTGGCGAATGCGGGCCGCTTGGGCAACTGCGCGAGGGGCTTGCCTTCATCGTCTGTGCGCGTTGCCGCTCCCACGAGGTCGACCTGAACGTGCAGGTTCGGCGTGTAGCTGTCTTTGATGGGCACTCTCAGCGTGTGCGAAGGGCCGTCCATTGTAAACCGCTCGGTGTGGACTATGCCCGAACGCCTCAATGTCAGCACGCCCTCGGCCGGATAAAACGGTGCCTGCACCAACACCTCGGCAGTGTCGCCGTCCTGATACTCTTTGCGGTCGGGGATCAACTCGGCTTTCTCTTGCTCGATGTCCCGCTGCGGGGGGAGCTTGCCTCCGGCCACCCACAGCGTCAACTCGCTTTCGTTCTTTCGTTCGCGGTCGTCCAATATCGTTGCGGTCACGCTATAGACGCCGCCCTCTTTCGTCTCAAATGAGCACTGAACAGGTCCGGCTTGTGACCTCACGGAGCAATCTTGCGGATTTATCTCTTTCTGAATCCACTCGCCTTTTTCGTAAACCCAATCGAGCAGGACCGCGCGCATCTTGATTTCGCGGTTTGCGATTGCTTTTCCGTCGAGGTCTGTGACTATTGCCTGCACGACGAGCGGCTCGCCTTTTTGAACGAAGGTGCGATCACTTCGCAGCCCAACATACAGGTCCGCCGGATGCACGAGCATTCGGGCAGACGCAGACCATGTTTGACGATTGACATCGGTCACGCTCGCTTGTGCCTCGACGGACGAAGGGCGCGGCGGATTGGCTGAATCGAAATCGATTCGCAGGCGGTGCTTTCCCGCCGCGTCTGTCTTTCCTGAAAACGACTCTGTTCGTGACTCGCCATAATCATTTTGGTAAATCCACCAGGGAATCCATTTGCCGAATGTGAAATCATCACGGTTTGGCGGAGTGAAACGGCCCGGAGAGGAAGTCACGCGCCACGTCACGTCCGCGTTTGGAAGGCCGCCGCCCGCAAAGTAAGAGGCCGCAACCGTAACATCCGTATGGTCGCCCACGAAATGCGGTCCCTCGCTTCCCGTAGCCGTCACTTCGTATTCGGGTCGCCGGAACTCCTGCACCTGAAATCTGTGAGCGTGATCGAGGCTGCCGATATTTTTCTCCGTTGTCAGTGCGCTCAATGAGAGCGTCGCATGTCCCAGGTTCATGGTATCGGGCAGCTTGAACGCAGTATCGAACCCGCCGAGCGCGTTGAGGCTGAGTCGGCCTTTGAGTATCTCATTGCCTCTTGAGTCCTTCATCGCGTAAGTCACGCCCTGAACCTCGCTTCGAATCAAACCTATGTCGCCGTCTTTTCCGCCGCCGACCTGTCGAATCCAGCCCTTGACATGCACCTCTTCGCCGGGCCGATACATCGCGCGGTCGTCGAAGACGTACCATCGGAACGCATCGGACGACTCTTTTCTGCGCCATGCATGATCTCCGCTCCACCAGTAGTCGGTGCTCGGAAGAATGGCAGTATCTTTCCCCTTGCGGGCAACAAGCAGGCTCGTCCCTTTTCCATCTGCGTCTTTTAATGAGAGGCGCGCAAGCCCATCTGCTCCGGTCGTCCCGGCAGGAGCGTCCTGCGAATCACCGGCCCGCGCAGGACTCACAATAGCCATCTCGACTCCATTGAGCGGCTTGCCGTCTTTGAGAGAGTTGGCCCATCCAACAAGGTCAGTGTTATCGACAAAAGCATCGAGTCCTATCCCCGTAACCTGCACCCATGCGCTGATCGAGTCACGCCCTAATCTTCCTACCCATCTACTTTCCTCGACAGTTACGATTGCCTGCCCGAATCCGCCTTGAAGCGCCGGGCTGAGATCGATTCGCGTCTCGGCCATCTCATCGGGCTTTGCTTTTACACTTATAGTCTTCGAGACGACTAATCGGCCCGGCGGAGTCGGTCTGCCTCCGCGTTGCTCGCCGCGCATATATTCTGCGAATTGCTGCCAATGCTCAACACCTACTGCGTAGACGTGCGCTCTCAAGCTCTTGATATTTATGCTGAAGACGGAAAAGCTCGGCGAGCCAGCCGGGTCGAGGACCACGAGTCCTTCTTTCGAAGCTCCGAGCGCGGGGGTGGCTGAACCGACATTGAATGTAACGGTTGCGTCCTTACCGAGCGTCTGGCCGAAACGATCGCGTATGGAATCGTCGAGCGTGACTCTGTAAGCGGTGCGCCCGCGAGAAGCCCCTTCGATACTCAGCGTGTTGCCGTAAATTTCGGTCTTCATTCCCGGCAAATCAGGCACGACGCGGACCTGTGATTTCTGGAACGAGTCTTCATCGAGCGGATTGCTGAACTCGATTCTCCAGGGCGCGAACGGCGTGCAGTCATCTCCATAACCGCACTCGTGACTACGGACGCGCAACGGCCCGTAGGTGCGAAAAGAGAATCCCTGCAAGTCTGTGGTCTTGCGCGGCCCTTCGGCTGAAGGCGTGCCCGGACCTATCGAGACATTGATATTCGCATCGCCCGGCAGCACGAGTTGCGAAGCCCCATTTTGCGAGCCTGCATTCGCAGGACCGACGACCCGGAAGGCGAGCCAGCGACCTTTTTCGGCCGCGCGGGCGAGTCTGCTCACCGCTTCATCGGCCTCTATTTCTTCGGAGTCGGCAAGGCGGAGGGGCCAGTTCGTTCTGCCTGAACCCACGCGAATCGTTTCAAGTACCGCCGCAGGGTCTATGCGTTGATCGAACTCGACGAACATCAGAGGGTTGCGAATATGCGGGCCATCGTTCGGATAAGTGGCCTTCACCTGTGGCGGCGGGGTTGCAAACTTCCATCGCTTCGCCTCTGCGAGAGCGGGCCGGGGACGGTCGGGACGCCGACCGCGGGTTGCAGCGGGTTCTGTGGCCGATTTCGTGTCGGCGGGAACTTCCGCTGTGTACTCGGTCGCCATGGGGAAACGGCCTGTGGGTTCGAAAAGCAAGGTCTTGGTGCCGAGCCATCGCCACTTTCCAGGCGGTTCGGGTTCGAGTCTTACAGGCACTTCGCGCGCAGAAAGCTGGTCGTGAGATGTCACGGCCACCATCGGGCGTGAGAAGGTCACGCTCAGGTGAGGAGCGATGGGCACATCGCCCTCCGGCGCAAAGCGCACTACTTCGACCGGGCCGGTGGATATATCGCCCGATGGTCCGGGTTGCTCGGAGGGCGGAAATGTTGCTGTGATCGTATCTCCCGCGCGCGGGGGCGGAACT
>JAKEHD010000558.1 GCA_022615215.1 Blastocatellia bacterium | reverse complement strand
TGTGCTATGCAGGACCTATAGATGATTAGGGAAGCAGGAAGAGGATGTTCAGAGTACCGGCTTCAGCCGGAATAGCTTGGTCGCTTAGGCCCCTTCCGCCTGAAGGCGGTACTCTGAACTCCCGTTTACTCTCTGGTCTGGTTGCTACCAGATCAACTAGCACAAGGATTTCTTTCTTATAATACCGCCTGTAATAAACAGTCGATTAAAGGTATGGATGGTAATCGGCGCTAGTGGCGATTTCGGGAAAAGGTGATCCCATAGGCGAACATAAGAGGGTCGCGCCTCTCGAATTAAAACCAATCATTCGATAACTTGGCCTCTTCAGAGGAATGGCATGATAATTGGTTAGTGATCTGTTGGAGGAATCAACCGTCATGGAAGCTCTTCTTAAAGACGCGCGTTATGCGGTTCGCGCAATGATAAGGCAGCCGGGATTTACGGCTCTGTCTGTGCTGGCCCTTGCTCTCGGAATAGGCGCAAACACGGCCATCTTCAGCGTAGTCAACGCTCTGCTGCTTCGCTCTCTTCCTTACAACGATCCCGACCGAATCGTGTCGGTCAACAAGGTTGCCTCCGAAGGCGGATTGCCCGGCCTGGCCGCTAATGAATACCTCGACTGGCAGCAGCAGAATCAGGTCTTCGAGCATGTGGCCGCTTATACGAACGATAACTTCAACCTGACGGGCGAAGGCGATCCCGAACGGCTTTCTATCGCTCAGGTTACCGCAAACATCTTCCCCCTCCTCGGTGTTCAACCGCTCAAGGGGCGCGTCTTCCTCCCTGAAGAAGACCGCCCCGGTCACGATCAGGTGGTCGTCGTGAGCGAAGGTTTCTGGCAGCGAAGGTATGGCGGCTCGCCCGACCTTATAGGCAAGGCTCTCACGCTCAATGACAAGGTTTATACAGTAGTGGGCATAATGCCGGAGAGCTTTCGCTTTCCGGGCGCTTATGAGATATGGATGCCGCTTGCGCTCGACGAAGAAGCCGAACGACACGGGGAGTTCTGGTCGTTGATAGAAGTGATCGGGCGTCTGAGGCCGGGAATCTCGATGGCCCGCGCGCAATCGGACCTTGAGATCATATCGGCCCGGCTCGCAGAAAATAATCCCGACCCCCGCACCGCACGCCTCGATATCGTTCCGCTTCACAATCAGATAGTCGGAGATATCAGGTTCACAGTTCTGATCATGTTCGGGGCTGTCGGCCTCGTGCTGCTCGTAGCCTGCTCGAACGTCGCAAACCTCATGCTTGCTCGTGCCACGTCCCGACAGAAAGAGATGGCCATTCGCGCGGCGGTCGGCGCGAGCCGATGGAGACTCATGCGACAATTGCTGACCGAAAGCGTTTTGCTCGGCCTTGCGGGCGGAGTGCTCGGCGTCTTGCTTGCGATGTGGGGTATAGGTCCCGTTGTGTCGCTCGTCCCTGAAAACGTAGCTAACTCACTTCAGAGTATAAATGAAATAGGCATAGACTCCCGCATACTGGGATTCACCTTCGCAATAGCGATTATCACAGGAGTAATATTCGGTCTCGCGCCCGCGCTCGCAGTCTCAAAGCCCGACCTGAACAGCGCGCTTAAAGAGGGAAGCCGAAGCCTTGCGATGAGTTCCGGATGGCGCAACCTGCGCGAAGTGCTCGTCATTTCGGAACTGGCGCTCGCGTTCGTCCTGCTCGTGGCGGCGGGATTGATGGTCAGAAGTTTCGCCCGGCTATCGCATATCGATCCCGGATTCAAATCGGAAGGCGTCCTTACTATGCGCGTTAATTTGCCCAGTTCCAGGTATGCCGAAAATGAACAGGTTGCGGGTTTCATTCGGGAGGCGCTCGAACGTATAGAGGCGCTGCCGGAAGTGCAATCGGCCGGAACGACAAATCATAGCATACTGTTGGGTCACAGCTTGATCGCTCACTTTCAGTTCGAGGGCCTTCCGCCTCCCGACCGTAAAAAAGACCCTCCCATCGGTGTCGGAGCAGTGAGCCGGGATTATTTTCGCGCTATGGCAATACCTCTTATCGGCGGGCGCTATTTCACCGATAGCGATTCGGCCGACGCGCAACAGGTCGCCATTATCAACCAGGCGCTTGCACGCCGCTTCTACCCGAATGAAGACCCGTTGGGCAAGCGTATATCCTTCGGCTGTAAGGAAGGGTTTTGCCGCACGATAGTAGGCGTAGTGGGAGACATAAGACAGGAGAGCCTGACGGCAGACATCACGCCTGAGATTTACCTGCCCGCCCTTCAAAACCCCATTAGAGGAATGACGCTCGTGGTGCGGACGGCCTCTGATCCTTTAAGCCTTGCGGGCGCTGTGCGAAGCCAGATACTCGCAGTCGATCCAGGCCAGCCGGTATCAGAGATAAAGACTCTCGATCAACACATGGCCGATTCAGTGTCGCAGTCGCGTTCGATGATGTTTATGTTCGGCGCTTTCGCCGCGCTGGCCCTGATCCTGGCCGTCCTGGGAATTTACGGCGTGATGTCATACACGGTCACGCAACGCACGCACGAGATAGGCATACGCATGGCGCTGGGGGCGAGGTCCGGCGATGTTATGAGGCTCATAGTGGGGCGAGGCATGGCGATGGCTCTGATCGGCGTCGGCATAGGTTTGGCAGCGGCATATTTCCTGACCCGTTTGATGGAGAGCCTTCTCTACGGTGTGACGGCCACTGACCTTGTGACTTTCGCAGTGATCCCTGCGCTGCTTGCGGGCGTAGCCTTTGTGGCCTGCTACATTCCGGCTCGCCGGGCGACACGTGTGGACCCAATGGTTGCGCTTCGCTATGAATGACACCATTCGTCTGTTGTCCTTTGTCAGTGGTCTGTTGTTATTTCGCTTTCGGACGAGACCTCGACAAGGGCAACGGACTACGGACAAAGGACTATGAACAATTTTTTTCAAGACCTGCGCTTTGGATTGAGAATCGTGCTCAAGCGGCCCGGCTTTACTGCGGTGGCTGTTGTGACGCTGGCATTAGGCATAGGAGCCAATACGGCTATTTTCAGCATAGTCAATTCCGTATTGCTGCGGCCTCTCTCTTACCCGGAGCCTGAACGCATCGTGCAGTCTTACTGGCAATGGAACAAGGGTGAGACTCCTAATGTGACGGCGATGGAGTACGAGTTCTGGAGAGAAAACAGCGACTCGTTTGAAGAGACCGCTGCAATAGGCTCTAGCGGCGCGGGGTTCAATCTCGCGGGCGGTGCCGCAGCCCAACGTGTGCGCGGGATGCAGGTTTCCGAAAGCTTCTTCCGAGTGCTTGGGGTGAGTCCCGCCCTCGGGCGCAGCTTTACGCCTGAAGAAGACAGCCCCGGCGGGCCGGTTGTCGCAGTCCTCAGCGACGGATTGTGGCGCAGATACTTCGGCGGTGATAGAGCGGTCATCGGCCATCAGATACAACTCAACGGCAGAAGCTGTTCCATAATAGGGGTGTTGCCTCCCGGCTTCCATTTCGAAGCGCAGTCGGATGTCTTCGTGCCTTTGCAGATGAAAGCCGATGCCGGAGATCAAGGGCACAACACAGTGATGATCGCGCGGCTCAAGTCGGGCACAAGCCTCGATCAGGCGCAGGCCGACGTGGACCGGCTCCTGCCGCAATTTCGTGAAGCATACCCAAATCATGCAGGCCCGACCGAAAGGGGCGTTCGACTCGTTCCCTATCACGAGCATGTGACGGGCGACGTGAGCGGAGTCTTGCTGCTGTTGTTCGGAGCGGTGGGACTCGTACTCTTGATCGCCTGCGCGAATGTTGCCAACCTGCTGTTGTCGCGGGCCGCTTCCCGCAACGGCGAAATGGCTGTGCGAGTCGCTATGGGGGCGAGGCGCTGGAGGTTGATGCGCCAACTGATGACGGAAAACCTTTTGCTTGCCATCTTAGGCGGCGGCGCGGGATTGATCCTTGCACTGTGGAGCGTGCCGGTTTTGTTGGCCCTCAGCCCCGAAGAGTTGCCGCGCTTCGAAGAGATCGGCCTCGACCTCTACGCTGTGCTTTTCGCCATTCTGGTTTCGATTATCACAAGCCTGTTGTTCGGAATAGCGTCGGCGTTGCGCGCCACTCGACTCGACATAAACGAATCGCTCAAATCTTCATCAGGCAGGACTGGCAGCGGATCGGGCGCCCGCGTTAGAGGATTGCTGGTGGTAGGCGAAGTTGCGATATCGCTGGTTTTGCTCGTGGGAGCAGGATTGTTGGTCAAGAGCTTCGTCAAACTGCGCTCAGTCGAGTTGGGGTTCGACCCGGAGAACCTTACGGCCATGCAGGTATCTCTGAATTCGAGGGAGTATCGGAGCGCGGCCCAGGTTTGGGAGCTTGAACGGCAGATAACCGAGCGCATATCGGCTCTGCCCGGCGTCACAGAGGTGGCTACGGTTCCGGGTTTGCCGATGGAGAGAGGACTCAACAGCTACCTCACGATAGGAGAGGGCGCCGAGCAGATCGGAAGATCGGTGGAGTGCCGCGCAATAAGCCCCGCGTATTTTCGCGCTCTGGAAATATCGCTGCTAGGCGGACGCGCCTTCACTGACGCCGACACCGCGACATCGGCTCCGGTCGTGATAGTCAATGAAAATCTTGCGCAGCGTTTCTGGCCTGATAGAGACCCGCTTGGAGAGCAGGTATCGCTTCAAGACCGGAAGTGGCAGGTGATCGGCGTAGCGAAAGAGATCAAAGAGATGGGACTGGACCAGCCGACCGCTGCGACCGTCTACGTGCCCATGCCGCAGATGCCCGATGGGATAACGGTAGCGATGAATCGCTGGTTTCTCACCTCGTGGCTCGTGCGGACATCGGGACCGCTGGATTTGAATGCCGCATTGCGAGGCGCTGTCAGAGATGTCGCCCCGCAACTTCCCGTGTCGAGCATACGCCCGATGACCGACGTGGTTAGCGGCTCGCTCAAGCAGCAGCGATTCATAACGTCGCTGATGGGGATATTCTCTTTGCTCGCGCTCGCGCTTGCGGCGGTAGGACTTTACGGTATGTTGAGCTATCAGGTGAGCCAGCGCACCCGCGAGATAGGCATAAGGCAAGCGTTGGGCGCGCAGTCGAAAGATGTGCTCAAGATGGTGATGGGGCAGGGGATGTTACTGACTCTGATCGGCATCGGCATAGGTCTGGCGGGAGCCCTCGCTTTGACCCGACTGATGGAGAGCTATCTTTATGAAGTCACGACCTCGGACCCGGCCACTTTCATCGTCATCTCACTGCTGCTTGCGGGCGTAGCCTTTGTGGCCTGCTACATTCCGGCTCGCCGGGCGACACGTGTGGACCCAATGGTTGCGCTTCGCTATGAATGA
>JAKEHD010000557.1 GCA_022615215.1 Blastocatellia bacterium | reverse complement strand
GTAGACGGATGCTTTTCGCCCGAAGCCGAGATCAATCTCTACCGCATAGTACAGGAAGGCATAAACAATATAATCAAGCACTCGGGCGCGAAAGAGGCGCGAGTGGAGATAAAGCGAGCGCAGGGCAACGTCTCGATCAGGGTTCAGGATGACGGGAGAGGGTTCGCCGCCGGAGTTGAAACCGGGACCGACAATAAAACGAATTCATCCTCGCGGGGCGGCTTCGGACTGCTCGGCATAACCGAACGCGCTCGTATGCTCGGCGGCAAGTGCATAATCGATTCCGCGCCGGGCAAAGGCACTCTTCTTTCTATAACAGTGGGGCTGGAAAACCAGTCGGATGGGGAGGAGCGATGATGAGCGAAGCAATCGCCAAGATAAGCGTGTTCGTTGCAGACGACCATCCCGTTTTTCGCAGGGGTCTGCGCGAAATCATAGAGGAAGACACGGGACTTGCCGTCATAGGCGAAGCCCCTGACGGGCAGGCGGCTCTTGAGCAGATTCGCGCGCTCCGCCCGGATGTCGCGGTCCTCGATATAGAGATGCCGCACAAGGACGGGTTCACGCTTGCGCGCGAGATGCGCGACCTCGGGCTTGAGAGCGGAATAATCTTTCTGACCATGTACAGGGAAGAGAGTTTGTTCAACCGCGCGCTCGACATAGGGGTGAAGGGCTATCTGCTCAAGGACAGCGCCGCCGCCGATATAGTCGCAAGCATTCGCGCCGTGGCCGCAGGGAAGCATTACATCAGCCCCGAACTCTCTTCATATCTTGTGAGTCGTATGTCGCGCGCAAGTCTGCTTGACGAGGCAAAGCCCGGACTGCATCTGCTGACGCCGATGGAGCGCCGAATCCTGAAGATGATCTCCGAGCAGAAGACGAGCAAAGCGATAGCCGCCGAACTCTTCATAAGCTCGCACACGGTCAACAATCATCGAAACAATATTTGCAGGAAACTAGACCTTCATGGCAGCAATGCGCTGCTGAGATTCGCCATCGAACACCGCTCGGAACTCTAACAAATCAAACCGTTTACCTCGCCTTATAGCGATTTGCAGTTTGATGTATGGGTCAATCGAGACGCCTTATTTGGAGTGCGGCGGCTTGACGCCGCTTTCCCCTTTCGATCCGATTTAGCCTTTTGTAAAGCGCCAGAGCCAAAGCTGCGCCGGGTCGCAGCACTCCAAAGCCTTCGGCTACCGTATACTGATGTGCATATCTCTATAAATCACCCGCCGCCGGACGCCCGCACGCCTTCGCCTGTTCGATCAATAGGCAAGACTAATCAGGAAAAATGATTAACGTTAATCAGTCGAAAAGTGAGAAGGCACCCATTCTCTTCTCGCCTGAAAAGAGCGATACTACGGGCGACCTGAGAAAGATTGGAAGTGGAAAAATGATGAGCCTCTTAATAGTCGAAGACAACGAGAAGGTGCGGCAGCTTATAAGAGAGATGCTCTCAGACATTGCCGACACGATTCATGAATGTAGCGACGGCGCAGACGCTTTGACCGTATACACGCGCTACAACCCCGACTGGGTGCTGATGGACATCGAAATGAAACAGGTGGACGGGCTGACAGCCACGCGGCAAATCAAGGCTGCCTTTCCCGATGCCCGAATAGTCATCGTCACTCAATACAATGATGCGAAATTGCGAGAGGCGGCTCGCAATGCGGGAGCCGCTTACTATGTGCATAAAGAAGACCTGACAAAAATCTGGGCGATCCTGCTCGAACATAAAGATGCGCGAAACTCGGCGCTGTGAGGCTTTATCGAAAGCCTTGAACGAAACGAACCAACTTAAAAAGGAGAAACTCGATGAACATCGTACTCGAAGCCAGAACGAACGACTACAGCATGAGCGAAGCAATCGGCAGCTCACAAACTTTAACTCAACCTCATGCGCACGGGTATGAAGTAAATATTGATTCCCTGGACCGGCACGACGAGATAAGGATTTACACGGGAAGAAGCGAATACAGGTTCCTACTGACAGACCCGGTCAGTCTGCTCGGACTTCTGGCAGGCGGGCAACTGGGCGAAGAGCCTGTGGAGGCTCAACTCCTGGCTGTTCGCGATGATGATGGGTTCCACCTCAAAGATGACTTCTCAATAATCGGCAGAGGGATGCGGATTATCTTCCATATTCTCGCCGATGAGAGAACCCTGGCGACATCCCCGGTTACAAGACTTGCCCTTGTAAAACACGAAGGCTAAAGGGCGTCCTCACAACACTCGATTCGAAAGGAGACTTAAAATGAAGGCACGTACAGTCGAAAACAGCGATTCCAGGCACGGTTTTATTTCGAGAGTTATCAGCAAAATGGCCGAATTCCTAGAGCGCGCCGCGTGTTTCAGGGCACGCGATCTCTACGGCAAAAACAATCACATCAGAATGAAAGCGGCAGTAATATTCTTATCGCTTGCGCTGATGCTCGCGGGCGCATCTTTCCTGCCCGGCAATTCGCATCAGGCATATTCATCATCAGCCGCGCATAAGGCTTCAGTATCGATTGTGGCTGATGAAGTCGGCTTGCCCAATCTGCAAGGCGAAGATGCTGTCGAGCATTTGAAGAAGCAGGGTTTGTATTCGTCCCTCGCAGAGGCGATGACCGCTGCTCGCTACAAGGTATATGAAGACGACCGGGGCAAAGTGGATTTCTATGCAAACAACCCCGCTCAACGCATGAGCATGAGGTTCGATGACGGGGCCATGCGCCTCACTGTCAAACAACCTCTCGTTTCATCAAACGACAGGCAAGGCGAAGACGCAAAAGCAAAAGCCTTGCGCGATAGCAAGCCCCGCTATCGAACGACCGAAGCGACTCTGCGACTCATCGGTGCTGGCTACGGCAATCGCATTCTGACGACAACAGTCGAGCCGGAAATGCGAGCCGAAGCCAATCGCTTCACCTATCATCATCAACTCAGAAACTCAGCTATCAGCCATCAGCCATCAGCTATCAGAGATCAGTTGAATCACGCATCACGCATCACGCATCACGCATCACGCATCACGGAGTGGTACATCAACTCTGCATCGGGCATCGAGCATGGCTTCACACTGAATAGCCCTCCGATGGAGCGCGATGGAAATGATCCGCTAAGAGTAGAGATGGAGTTCAAAGGGCGATTCACCATCCGAGCGAAGGAGGGCGGCAAGGGAGTTGTGTTGATCGATGGAAAAGGGCTTGCGATCAGTTACGACCGACTGAAAGTGACAGATGCGAAGGGACGAGAGTTGGCATCCGCGATGAAGGCGCGAGGCCGGAGGGTCAGCATAGAGGTTGCGGACCTTGATGCAGAGTACCCTGTGACGATAGACCCTGTAATTGATACAGAGGTGCGAAAGATTCAGGCATCAGACCGACAGGCTAATGACAACTTCGGCATCTCTGTGTCAATCAGCGGGGATACGGCGATTGTCGGCGCTTCTTCAGAAGACACGGGCGGATTGAATACAGGAGCGGCTTACATATTCGAGCGCAACGTGGGCGGCGCTAATAACTGGGGCGAGGTCCGTAAGATTCAGGCATCTGACCGCGAGGCTAATGACATATTCGGCCGATCGGTGTCAATAAGCGGAGACACTCTCGTTGTCGGCGCTCCTGATGAAGACACGGGCGGCTCGGCGGCAGGCGCGGCTTACCTGTTCACCATAAACTGCCCCCCGATCATCTCGACTCAGCCCATTTCTCTACAACGCGACTCCACTAACGCAGCCGCTACTATCGCCAGCGTGACCGACGACCTCACGCCTGCCGCAAGCCTATCGGTCGCCCTTGAATCATCTCCGGCAGGCATCACCGTCTCTAACATCACTAACACCAACGGCACGATCACGGCTGATGTTGCGGCTGACTGCTCGGCTGCGCTCGGCTCAAACACCGTCACACTATCGGTGATGGACCAGCACGGCCTTATCTCGATGGCTGACCTGACAATCACCGTCACGGCCGACACCACTCCGCCCGTCGTCACCTGCCCGGCAGATATTATGGTCGGCACTGACAAGGGCCAATGCTCGGCTGTCGTCAACTTCTCCGCGACGGCTAACGACAACTGCGATGGAGCAATCACGCCTGTCTGCACACCGGCATCTGGCTCGACCTTCTCTGTAGGAACAACGACAGTCACTTGCACGGCAACAGACACAGCGGGCAACACAGGTGAGTGCAGCTTCTTTGTGACGGTCAATGATACGGATGCGCCTGCTGTAACTTGCCCATCACCAGTAACGGTCGCAAACGACAAGGGCCAGTGCTCGGCTGTCGTCAATTTCACAGCAACAGCCAATGACAATTGCGAAGGGGCTATCACTCCATCTTGCAATCCCCCGTCCGGCTCGTCGTTCCCTGTCGGCACGACGACCGTTACCTGCGAGGCCACTGACTCGGCAGGCAACACCGACTCTTGCATGTTCACCGTCTCGGTCAGTGATACAGAAGCGCCCTCGATCACCTGTCCGCTTCCGCCTACGAGGAACAATGACCCCGGTCAGTGCTCTGGTGTCGTCAACTTCCTGGCTTCCGCCAGAGACAACTGCGACGGCGCGATAACGACTGTCTGTGTTCCTCCATCAGGCTCTTCGTTCCCCGTTGGCATAACGACCGTCGCCTGTATGGCGACAGACACAGCAGGTAATTCCTCCTCATGCATGTTCAACGTCACGGTCAATGACACTCAGGCTCCGTTCATCGTCTGTCCTGGCAACATCACTGCTATCGCTCCCAATCCCGGCAGTGCAACTGTTGTGGTCAACTATGCCACGCCTTCTGTAGCTGCGGGCACGGCTGGCGACAACTGCGGCGTCGCAAGCATAGTCTGCAATCCGCCTTCGGGGTCAGCCTTCCCTCTCGGCACGACTACTGTGACCTGCACTGTGACCGATACATCCGCCCTCTCGTCACAGTGCAGTTTCACGGTCTCTACATTCGATGTCTGCATCGAGGATGACTCTAATCCCGGAAGCGGGATAGTGTTCATCTCAACGGGACCGAATAAGGGAGACTATCGCATCTGCTGCGGAGGGCAGACTCTGACAGGGAGAGGCACCGTTAGCTTGAAGAATGGCGTACTCAGTCTTACGCATTTCCATCCTACCCGTAGAGTGCAGGCATATCTCTTCATGAATCAGCAGAGAGGAAGTGCATCGTTACAGTCGCCGCCTACGGCATTCCCTTGCACGATCTCTGACAGCAACACTACAAATAACAGTTGCAGTTGTTCGGCTAACCCATAGTTCAGTTGAAACCCGCCAAACGAATATTGCCAGGCCCATTAAGTTCTCGACTCAACGGGCCTGGCAATCAAACTATTCCGCCGATCCTTCAGATCGTCGCTTGCCTCAGAAGGCTATCTTCAACGCAAACTGGAACTGGCGCGAACCGGCCACCGCGTCATATCCGAGCGGGGAGGTTCGATCTATACTCTTGCTCCCCTCAAGGTTGAACGGCCCGGAGAGAAAAGGCGAGTTGGGTCCGATCACATCGTTGACCGACAGGAAGTTTGCACGGTTAAAGAGGTTCGTCACCTCGCTGACGAATTCCACTCTGAAACCGGAATCCCGATTGATGTAGAACTGTTTGCTGAGCCTCAGATCAGCGCTGTAAAAGTTTGCGCCCTTTCCAGTGTTGCGCGATGCCAGGAAAGGCCGGTCATAAGTGCCATGAGTGTCGCCGTTTACGTCTGTGCCTATGCGAAGCGTAAACGGAATGCCACTGCGCAGGAACACGATCGGGCTAACGGTTATGTCGGCCAGCGCGCGTGAGAGAAAGTTTTGATCCGAACCGGCTTTGAACGGGCTTCTGAATACGCCATTGGCCACGAAGTTGTGGCGTATGTCGAAAGCAGAAACAGCCCTTTCAAGATCCAGACGGGTCGGGAGGAACGCCGCGAAAGCCGAGTTGAAATCGGTCTGGTCGTCAATCGCCTTGCTGTAGGTGTAGTTGACCTGGAACTGCACGTTATGGCTGTAGCGCTTGGTCAGCGATGCGGTCATACCGTGATAGATCGAGTTGCCGATTGACTTGTAGATGTTGTTCTGAGTTATGGCCGGATCGATGCGCGCGAACAAGGGCCCAAAAACGGACGGGTTGCGGCAAGCCACCTGGGTGCTTGTCGGCGTACATGGGGTTTCTACGTAGTTGACCTCGTGAGGCAACTGTATGTGGACCCCGCGATAGACCTGATAGGCCACATCGAGAGAGAGGTCGCGCATCAACTGGCGAGAGATACCCAGGCTGCCTTGAATCGAGTAGTTGTTTTCATAGTCGGGGTCGGCGTCAAATATCACCCTTCCCGTCGCGCCTTGCCCGGTGTCTATGCCGAGCGCCTGATAGTCAGCCTCGCTCAATGCCGCGAACGGAAGCTTTCCGAGGGCCACGCCTGCTCCCCAGATAGAGGTTGACCTCTCGGCCGGGATCGGCTCTCCGGCGGTCTTGAAGACTTGATTGATGAACTGGCCGCTGTCATTCAGCAGGTTGGTCACATAAGCCACCTGATAGTAGACAGGCGAGTAGAAGAGACCGCCTCCTCCGCGAATAACCGTTTTCTGATCGCCCCATGGATCCCAGGCGAATCCCAGGCGAGGCGATATGTAGGTCTTCTTGTTGAGCGGGGCAGGTTCTACGTCGTGATCGAGTCTCACGCCGTAATCGAGCGTAAATCTCGGAGTGACCTTCCACGAATCCTGAGCGAACGCGCCAAGATAATGCGCCCAGTCTTGCCATTCAGGATTGTTGAATCCTTGTCTGAAAAACAAGGGCAGCCCGAAATTGAAAGACTGGATGGCGTTGAAGTTCCCTACTACCGGTCCATTGATAGGGAAGCCGTTGGCTATGTTGAATCCAGCGAATGCCGGACGATCGGCAGGAGCAACAGCCAGTATCAACGGGAATGTGCCGGCAGAGAAAGTCCACTCGCCGGCGAACCAGAGTTCGTTTATCACGCGGTAATTGACCGGGCGATATGAAGCCCCGAACTTGAAGCTGTGTCTTCCCTTCGTCCAGGCGAGGGTGTCTTCGAACTGGTAGCGGTCCTGGAATGTGTTGAACGGGGTGGCAAACCCGCGCCCGAACGCGCCTATGCCCGATATGAGCAGAGAGGTGCTATCGGGGGCTACAGAAATCGTCCGTGCCGAATTGTTCGGCACGAACTGCACGCGGGTCTGATTGATGATGTTCGTCCCGAAGTTATGCAGCCAGGTGACGACCGCTGTATAGTCCCTGACCAGCAAAAGCGTATTCGCATCGGGAGCCTGAGCGTTGCTTGCCCCAAGTCCATCCGTGTCGTTGTGAGTGAGAGAGAAACGCCCGTATACGGAATCGTTGCCGTCTATCTGATAGTCCAGACGGGTCGTCCATACGTTCAGCCTGTCGGGGGAAGTGAAGCTGCCTTCATTACGCCTGAGCAACTGCATCGTCGTCGGGAAGTTCGTGGTCGTCAGCGCCGCGCGCAGTTCGGCCCCTATGCGACGAGTGTTTGCGCTTGCCGATGCATTGAGCAGGCTCAGGTAATCCGACTGCGCTGCGGTCGGTCCCAGGACTGCCGGGTTGTCGGTATAACTTCGGAACCGGGCGGTGTCGCTTTTCAGATGTTCGTAGGAGGTGAAGAAGAAGGCTTTGTTTTCGACTATAGGCCCGCCGAAAGTGCCTCCCGGATATATCTGTTGATCGAAGGCCTTCTTTGCGCCGAAATCGAAGAAGTTCCTCGCCGCGATCTTTTGCGAGCGATAAAAGGTGTAGGCGCTGCCGTGATACTGGTTCGTGCCGCCTTTGCTGATGACGTTGACTGCGGTGCCAGCGGTGAAACCGAACTCGGCGTTGAAGGCATTGCGGTTGACCTGGAACTCCTGAATCGCTTCAATGCTGATGTTGGTCCTGATTTGCCCGGAACCGTACTCGTTCTCGCCGCCGTCGAGGGTGACGAGATTGTTGCGGCCGTTGCTCCCGCCTATTGAGAACCCGGAGGTGCCGAACGTAAAGCCGGGGTTCTGTACGCGAGGAGCATTCGAGCTTGAGACGCCCGGCAGGGTGAACACATAAGAAGTGAAAGCCCGCCCGATGTTGGGGAGGTTTTCGACCTGGCGGACGTCTATGGTGTTGGCCTGCTGAGACCGTTCCACTTCTATGAGCGCCACGTCGGCCGTTATTTGCACTTCGCTGGTCACCGCCCCTATGCTTAATGACACGTCCTTGACGGCGATCTGTCCTATGGTGAGTTCGAGATTGTTCACCACAGCGGTTTCAAACCCGGTCGCTTCTATTCGAAGTTCGTACACTCCGGGTTGCAGCAAAGGTATCTGATAGATACCTGACGAGTTGGTCGTATCTGAGCGGGTTATACCCTTGCTCACGTTTTTGACGGTCACAACGGCCCCGACCACTACCGCTCCGGCCGGGTCGGTGACCGTTCCTTTGATAGTAGCAGTGGAGACGTCAGCCTGAGGGAAAACCGGCGTGGTTCCCATAAGGGCTAACGTCAGGACTGTGATAGCAGATAAGATTTTTCTCTTCATCATCTTTCTCCTTGGTGAGCGGAATGTTCCTGTCACGAAGCCGGGCGGGGGTAGATAGGGAAAGCCCGTGTGCTCTCTCCGCAACAAGATATGGTACTTTTACAACCGCTTCTTACGCGGTCAAATTCCCAGGTCGCTTAAAAGTTTAAGATGACGATTCGATTATCAGGATCACAGAAAACCTTGATCCCGGTCCCGCACCCGACGATGCGGCAAGAACTTATGACGATACTCCAAACATCCCTGCCAGTGAAACTCTCATCGTCTCTACGCTCAGAATCGGAAAAGAGGATTTGAACAGAATTCATTCCCCGCCCTGACTCTTCTCGTTAGAACCTGATCGCTCTTTTCCCTTGCAATCACCCCAAGACTCATACGCCCTTTCCTTGACCGATGATCTTCCACGCGCAAAGACTGAATAATAAACAGGTTTTAGCCTACCGGTCGGTAAGTATACAACGATCCGCCTCCCATAGCAACATCCCTTTTTCATTTTTCAAATTCGGCATTTCACAGGCTACAGGCAAAGGCGAGATTTGACGCGGCTCCATGTTTTTGTGTCGAATCCGGCACGGATGTATCCCGCAAGCGGACATACAGGAACAGGGGCTGGCTCTCGATATACGAGCTAAATTCACACGTCAAACCGTTTAAACCAACGTATTCGAATGGCACACGAGTTGGTTATGTGATTGAGGAACTACTCGTACTGCCTGTAGAAACCCGGCTTCGGGACCGAAGAAATTTTGAAATAGAGAGGGGAGAATAGAGATGGAAACCTTGCTCAAAGATCTTCGCTACGCAGTAAGGATGATGTTGAAGAGACCGACTGTCACCATCATCGCCGCCTTCGCTCTGGCCGCAGGCATCGGCGCAAACAGCGCGATCTTCAGCGTAGTGAACGCTGTGCTGATCCGACCTCTGCCTTACGAGTCTCCAGATCAGTTGGTCATGGTATGGGAGACGCGGCGGAATCGTGGCACGATTCGCAACAGCGTGGCCCCGCTCGACTTTTATGATTGGAGGGACCAGAACCAGGCATTTCAGCGCGTGGCCGCCTTCGCTTATTCGAACTTCAACCTGATGGCCGAAAACCAGCCGGAGAGGGTGCTCGGCGTCCGCACTTCGGCTGACTCCTTTGAGACGCTTGCGGTCAAACCCTTTCTCGGCCGCGCATTTTCCCCTGAAGAAGAAAAACTCGGCAATAACCATGTAGTCATCCTCAGTCACGGATTCTGGCAAGACCGTTTCAATTCGGATTCAACGATAATCGGAAAGACGATGGTGATTGACGGAGAGACACATATCATAGTGGGAGTCTTGCCTCTGGATTTCCGTTTCCCCTTAGATACAGAAGACCCGGAATTATGGACTCCACTGGCTCTCGATGAGGATGAGATGGGTCGCGGGAACCACTTCCTGAGGGTAATCGCCCGGCTGAAACCTGGCGCGACACACGACTTCGCCCAATCGGATATGGACGCGATCACAGGTCGCCTCGAACAGCAATACCCTGATTCAAATGCCAATCACGGCGCTTACGTCGCTCCTCTGCACGATGAGATCGTCGGCGATGTCCGGCCCGCACTCCTCCTGTTATTAGGCGCAGTCGGCTTCGTCTTGTTGATAGCCTGCGCAAACGTCGCCAACCTAATGCTTGCCCGCGCAACCGCACGCCAGAGAGAGGTCGCCATACGCGCGGCGCTCGGAGCCGCAAGGTTCCGCATAGTCCGTCAGTTTCTCACAGAGAGCCTGCTGCTTGCACTTGCGGGCGGCGGGCTGGGACTTCTACTGGCCCTTTGGGGAGTTGACTTGCTCATCGCCTTCGGCCCTCAAGACATTCCTCGTTTGAACGAAGTCTCACTCGACTACAGGGTGTTGGGTTTCACCCTGACGATATCGCTTCTCTCCGGCCTGATCTTCGGTTTGGTCCCTGCGCTCCAAACCTCGAAGCCAGACCTTAACGAGTCTCTTAAAGAAGGCGGCCGCAGTTCAGCCGTCGGGGCAGGCCGCCGTCGATTGCTCAACCTGTTCGTGGTATCGGAAGTCGCACTGGCGCTCGTTCTGCTTATAGTATCAGGATTGCTGATTAAGAGCTTTCTGCGACTGCAAGATGTCAAGCCGGGATTCGACCCCGACAACTTGCTGACTATGGGAATCTCCCTGCCTGAATCCAAATACGCAGAGACTGCCCGGCAGACAGCCTTTTACCGCGAACTCGTCCAACGGGTCGAAACCGTCCCCGGAGTAGAAGCGGCGGGAGTTATCAGGCCGCTTCCTTTCAGCCAATCGAATATGAGTCTCTCTTTCAGCATAGAAGGACGCCCGCCCGCTTCACCCGGAGAGAGGACTTCGGCCAACTGGCGCACCATAAGCCCGGATTACTTTCGGACGATGAGAATCCCCTTGCTGAAAGGGCGCGCATTCACAGAACGAGACGTTCAGGGGTCGCCCTACGCGATAATCATCAATGAGACGATGGCTCGCCTATACTTCTCCGGCGAAGACCCTATAAGCCGCCGTATGACGATCGGTTACGACGACATTACCTGTGAAATCGTAGGCATAGCGGGCGACGTGAAGCTCTTACTTGACGGCGAGCAGAAACCGGAAATGTACACCCCTTGCCAGCAGACCCCCTGGCCTTCCATAAGCCTTGTGATACGAACCGCTTCGGATCGACCTGACGTTGTGGCCGCCGTTCGAAATCAGGTCCAGTCGCTCGACAGAGAATTGCCTGTTTATTCGATCAAGACCATGAACGAACGCCTGGCGGATTCAATCGCTCAACCCCGGTTCAACATGCTCCTGCTCGGTCTGTTCGCCTTTATTGCGGTGGCTCTCGCGACGGTCGGCATCTACGGCGTGATGTCTTATTCGGTCAGTCAGCGCACTCACGAGATGGGCGTGAGAATGGCGCTCGGCGCTCGCGCGGGCGACGTGCTCAAGCTCGTCCTGAGCCAGGGGATGAAGCTTACGCTCGCAGGGATAGCTATGGGGATCGTCGGGGCTTATGGCCTGACCCGCATCATGTCGAGTTTCCTTTTCGGGGTCAGCGACAAAGACCCGACAACCTTTGCCGCCGTCTCGCTGTTGCTGATCGCCGTGGCGGCTTTGGCCTGTTACATACCTGCGCGCCGCGCCACTCGCGTAGACCCTATGGTTGCGCTCAGGTACGAGTGATCCGAATGCGCAATGTATGGGTACGCTCTCATTTAATCCGCATTCCGCATTCCGCAATCAGTGGGCGGAGTTTGAAACTAAAGAGCGCAAGCCGCTCTATCGGAGAGGAGAAAAGATAATGACGAGAAAAAATTTCGGCAAACTCGCATTTCTGCTTCTGGCGCTCGCCATACTCACGCTGCCAATTTACCCCCAGAGTCGGGGCGATATGGAAGAGACCGCAAGCTTCAGGGATAAGACCGATTCCCTGAAATTCGATTTCCGTCTGTCGGAAGAGGCAAACTCCGCGCGCCTTGAGGTGAAGGTCAGGATGAAATCAGGCCGAGTCGAATGGAGATTGCGAGACCCGAACGGCGATGTGCGGCTGACAGGGCATGGAACGGGCGGGAGCCTCGTGGGCACTACGGGCGATATGAAATCCATCGCAGGGGTCTGGACGCTCGACCTTCGATTGACGGATGCCACAGGAGATTACAAAGTCAACTGGAGGGTTCGTTGAGCGATGCATTCGAGGCCGAACAGGAGGTTGGCCGGTGATGAAACCACCGGGACCGCCGATCAGAATCTCGCTCCGGCGGGGACGAACCCAGCAGGCTATTTCAGCGCCCGCCAGAGCGCGCCATCATCGGGCGGCATTCCGGTGGTTCTATCACCGGCCATATTACTCGTTCGACATCCTACAAGTTGAATATTCATAACGCATTCGCACGCGCTGCGAAACAAGGTGAAATCCGGGCCTGCCTTACCTGGCTTGCATGCAAGCGCACAAAACAAGTACAAACTTATAAGCGATCACTTTCAGAGCAAACGTATATGAGTCGCAATCACAAGCTCAAAGGAGAAGCGTAAGATGTCATCTAACCGACACGACCGCGCAGGCCGTGATCTGCTCAAAACCTCAGCGAACGTTTTGCTTCGCTTATCAGCCGGCGTTTTGCTTCGCTCGATAATCGCTCTATCTTTCCTTTTCCTTTCAAGCACGGCTTACGGCCAGAGCCGTGTGGAGTATGAGATAGCCTTCCCCAATGCCGCGCATCACGAAGCGGAAGTGACGGCGACCTTCACAGGTGCGCCCGCAGGCAAGCCCCTCGAAGTCCGCATGAGCCGCACCTCTCCGGGCCGTTATGCCCTTCATGAATTCGCCAAGAACGTCTACAACGTGAGGGCCGTCGATGAAAAGGGAATGCCTCTCAGCATCAGTCGCCCGAATCCTTATCAGTGGAACGTATCCGGCCATAAAGGAACGGCGCGCATCATTTATACATTGTTCGCAGACCATGCAAGCGGCACATACAGCGGGATCGATAACACGCATGCGCACCTGAATATGCCCGCAACATTCATGTGGGCGCGCGGAATGGATGCTTCGCCCATTCGCATAACCTTTCGCAAACCTGTAGCAAACTGGAAGATAGCGACTCAGCTCGCTCCGACCTCGGACCAAAACATATTCACCGCGCCCAACCTGCAATACTTCTTCGACTCGCCTACTGAACTCAGCAATTTCAGCCTGCGTGAGTGGCCTGTCCGTTCGGGCGAGTACACGTACAAGATTCGGCTGGCCGTCCATCACGACGGCACAGAGCAGGAGGTCGATCGGTTCGCGGAGATGACGAAAAAAGTGGTCGACGAGCAGATAGCGATCTTCGGCGAGCCGCCCGCTTTCGATCATGGCACCTATACCTTCATAGCCTGCTATCTCCCTTACGTCTTCGGCGACGGGATGGAGCATCGCAACTCAACATCCCTGACCGGCACGCGCCCCATCGGGAGAGGGGCGAGAGGAAACCTGGGAACCGTGTCGCACGAATTCTTCCATTGCTGGAACGTCGAAAGAATTCGCCCGCGCTCGCTCGAACCATTCGACTTCGAGAGTGCGAATATGTCAGGCGAACTCTGGCTCGCAGAAGGGTTCACAAGCTATTACGGCGGTCTCACCCTGCGGCGAGCGGGATTCACGAGCGAAAGCGATTATGCGCGCGGGCTAGGCGGCACGCTCGACAACGTGATCAATTCGCCCGCGCGACGTTTTTTCAGTGCCGTAGAGATGAGCATGCAATCGCCCCTCGTAGACGGGGCCTCTTCGGTCGACTCGACGAACCGGCAGAATACATACATCTCCTATTACACATGGGGGAGCGCCATCGGGCTGGCCTTAGACCTGACGCTTCGCTCACGTTTCAAGGGGCTGACGCTCGACGACTACATGCGCGCGTTGTGGCTGTCGTATGGAAAACCGGAAAAGCCTTACACTCTCGACGACCTCGAATCCGCGCTCGCACGCCTCACGGAGGACGCGCCATTCGCCGAGGACTTTTTCAAACGATATATCGAAGGCAGAGAGGTCGCCGATTACGGGCGATTGTTGAAACAGGCAGGCTTTCTGCTGCGCAAAGCAAATCCCGGAAAGGTCTGGCTCGATGCGTCGCTGAGAAATCAGGGCAATGCGGCGGTCGTTGCCTCTGCAACTCAGATAGGCGGGCCGCTTTACGAGGCAGGGCTTGATCGCGGCGACCGGATAATTTCGCTAGATGGGAAAACGGTCTCAGGGGCCGACGACGTGCGAAGGATCATAGAAGCGCACAAGCCCGGAGATAAAATACAGGTCGAGTTCGAACAGCGAGGCGAAAAGAAGCGCGCGCAGTTGACGATAGTCGAAGACCCGGAACTCGAAGTCGTGACCTTCGAAGACGCGGGCCAGACGGTGAACGAGGAGATCAGAAATTTCCGCAATCAGTGGCTCGGCTCGCGCTTGCGGAATTGATAGTGGAGCCGTGTGCCGGGTATTGGAGCTAGTGGTGCCAAGCGTAAATAATCCAACAGACGTAGGGGCGCACCTATGTGTGCGCCCTGTTCGCAGGGCAGATACGCAGGGCAGACACACATAAAGATTTCTTTCTTCGGTCTGCCCCTACGTGTTGGAACACTTCAGCCGCGAACCACTAGTAAAACCGGATTTGCCGATACCGGATGAAAAGGATTTGCAATAAGAGCGGACGGAGAAATTCTCACGACCATTGCAATCGTTAGATATAAGGAAATCTTCCTTGTATTCCTCGACTCATATTTGAATTCATCGCATAGATAAGGTATAACCAAGTTGTTCCCGTCACCGTCGCAGCCGAATTCGCTTCCGGCTGTGTCCACATCGGGACCGCTCACCACTCGACTCTCAAAAGACTGCGAAATGCTTTTCGCTGATCCGCCAGGGCCTCATGCGCGGGGGTCAATAAACGGATGACATCGGAGGTGTGTATGAAAACCAGATTTCTGACTTTGACTCTCCTTATCAGTATGTTGTCTCTGCAACCAATGGCAATCAGGGCGCAGACCACCACAGGGCAGGGCGACTGGTCGGCCGTGCAAGCCCTTGAGCGCGGCAGCGAGGTCGTAATCAATACGAAGCAAGGCGAAAAGATGAAAGGCAGGTTGGAGAGCGTAACAGATGCTTCGCTGAGATTATATAGAAAGAGAAAGGCTACGGATGTTGGCCGCGACGATGTAAAGAGCGTTCATCTGTTGAAGGGCAAGCCGCGCGGAAAGAGCGCCCTGAAAGGGGCAGCTATCGGAGGAGTTACGGGCCTGGGAATAGGTCTCGCCCTTGTCTTGCCGCCCCGATCCGACATAGTAGGATGGGTCGCTCCCATTTTTGCCGCGATAGGCGCCGGCATAGGGGCGTTCATCGGATTGCTCACGGGAGGCGGTCAAAAACAGATACTGATTTATGAAGCAAAGTAGAGCTATCAGGCAAGAGGAAAAAGCCGATTCCGGCAGACGATGAGGAGAACGCCTGTCTTGCCGCGCGGATGATCTCAGGCCGCTCGTAGATCGACTCAGGATGTCGAAATGACAGATGCATAACCGACGCTATGGCCGCTTCTATGACAGGAGGAGGTCAATCAATATTCTTGTGCTTCGAGAGGCTCTTCTCTTCAACTGATCGTCAATAATCGAACTCGGCGCGTGTGTTGATGAAGCGAAGCACGTCTTCGCGTCGGACAAGCCCTTCGAGCCGCTCGTCCGAGACGACAGGCAACTGGTTCAAGTCTTCTCTCTGCATGATTTCAAGCACGCGGAGAAGTTCCGTGTCAGGCCCGACCGTCTTCATGGTCTCGAAGGGCTTCATCACCTGCTGAATAGACGTAACAGCCCACTGGTCTCGCGGAACGGCTTTGATCTCGTGCGCCGTGATCAGCCCCGTCAAACGATCATCTCGCATGACTATGAAGCAGCGGCGGCCCGTCTGCATAAGGTATTCTTCGAAGAACTCCGTCAGCGGGATATGCCCCGGAACATTAGGCACGTCGGAGCTCATCACCTGCCGCACGCTGACGCCTTTCAACGCGCGCTCGAATATCATGGCTTGCTGACTGGAACGCGCCGCGTCGCGCAGGAACCATCCTATGAAGGCCAGCCACAATCCTCCGATGAGATTATTATATCTGAAAGCGAGGATGATGCCGCCGATGATAAACAGATAAGCGAACCCCTCTCCCACGAGGCTCGCTATGCGGGTCGCCTTTTGAATGCTGCCGGTCGCGCCCCACAATATGGCGCGCAAGACCCGTCCGCCATCGAGCGGATAGCCCGGTATCAGATTGAACAATGCAAGCATTAAATTTATCAGGGCCAGCCACCCGGCCATCGCGCCTACGGGCGATTGCGGATCGCCCACGAGCGCCGCGACGACATAGAACAGCCCGGCAATAACTGCGCTCGATATGGGGCCGATGATGCCGACCCAGAACTCTGTCGCCGCGTTCATAGCCTCTTTTCCGATGCGCGACACGCCCCCGAAAACAAAGAGCGTGATCGAATGAACGGGCAGCCCTTTGGCAAGCGCGAGCAGGCTGTGAGAGAGTTCGTGCGCGAGCAGGGAGGCGAAAAACAGAAAGCTCGTAACAATCGCCATGACGAAGGGCAAAGCGGCGGGCCAGTGTTCATGCTCGATGCTGAACTGACCCCACAATGAAAAGGTTATCAAAAAGAAGATGATGAACCAGGAATAATTGACGCCTATCTCTATGCCGAACAATTTTCCGAGTTTTATATTCGATTCCATTTTTCTCTCCTGCCCGGCCTCTATTCTGTTCCGATTACAAACATATTCTATACGCCGTGACCTTCGCTCTCAAGAGATAGGCTGTCACGGCAATCCGAAATCGCTTTGCAGTCTCGCTCCGACATCCTTCACCGCGATAACGGTTGAGTCCGCGCCGCCTCTGAGGTAAAAAGATCGTATGCCAAATGTTTATGGAGTCCTGCCTGTGCTCGAAGCCCTCCGCGCAGGAGACCGCCCGATCGAGCGAATAGTCATAGCCGAGGGCGCGCGGCACGAGCGATTGCGCGAAATAATAGCCTCCGCGCGGCGCGCTGGCGTTCCCATCCGCAAAGAGCCTCGCGCATCACTAGACCGCCTTACCGATAATGCCAACCATCAGGGCGTCGTTGCAGTCGCAGCAGCAGTCGTCTACGCGGACGAATCGAAACTGCTCGAAGACATTTCGGCGGAGACGATTTTCTTACTATTGGACGGAGTGGAAGACCCGCGCAATCTCGGCGCTATAATCCGCACAGCAGAATGCGCGGGCGCGAGCGCGGTAATCATCCCCGAACGCCGCGCCGCGCACCTCACCGATGTGGTGGCAAAGACCTCTGCCGGTGCGATAGAGCATCTGCCAATCGCTCGCGTGACCAATCTCGCTTCATTCATAGAGCGATTGAAAGAGCGGAACGTGTGGGTAGTGGGAGTTGAAAGCTCCGGCGAGATGAGCTACACCGAATATGATTACAGCGGCCCGCTCGCCCTCGTACTGGGCGGCGAGGGGCGAGGGCTTCACCGTCTTGTGCGCGAAAGGTGTGACCTGATCGTATCGATACCTATGCGTGGCCGAATAACATCGCTCAACGTATCGGTCGCCGCAGGCATAGTGCTCTTCGAAGCGGTGAGACAACGGAGAGAGAGGCAGGGGGGCAAGGGAGCAGGGGAGCAGAGGAGTAAAGAAGCAGAGGTGCAGAGGAGCAGGGGAGCAAAGGAGCAATAGAAGCAGTGAAGCCAGAACCTGAGCACCCCTGCACCCCTGCACCCCGGCTCCCCTGCACTATTCAGCCTCGCACCATACGCACCGATACATAGACGATGGCGATTGCCAGAAGCGTCGCAAGGGCGGCCGCCATCGTGCCGCTCCTACGGCCCGGCGCGCTTTCACGTGAGCCTTCGTGCCGCTTCGCAGCCTGTATGCTCGTTATGTCGTGATAGAGCATAAGCACGATCATTACGACAACGAGCATAAGCTTCCAGGGCAACCATACGGCTATGAATCCGTCGACTTTATTCGGGTCGAATGCCTCTCCGTTGAAGAGTTGACTTATCCTGATCGGCGAATACCTCAGCAAAAGGTTTCCCAGGCCGGTGATTATAAGGACGGCCATCGCCACCCATGCGATGCGGCGAAAGCGTCGGCCCAATCCGCGCAGTATTCGCTGTCTCTCTTCGGCTTCGTGGCTTACGGCAAACGGCACTGCAACGGCCGCCGTGTATATCAAGCCGCCGACCCAAATAGCCGCCATCAATATGTGAATCCAAACGCTTATTTGATACATGGTCTACTCGCTGATCGAAATAATCCGTTCACGCATCACGCCCTTGATTACGGATTGCGGATTTATCACGCATCACTTCTCAACCCCTCACATCTTGTGTTCCCTGCCCTTCCACGGTTGCGGGTTTTTCGCTCGCGCTCCTCGGTTGCAAGACAAGCGCAAGGCCGAGCGCAATGATCATTATCGCCCCGCCTGTCCAATAAGGCGACCTCCCGTAATGCGAAATGTTGCCCGCGTCTCGACTCAACAACCATCCGCCTGTGGCCGGGCCTATTATGCGCGCAAGGCTCGCTACCGCAGACATTGCTCCGAGCACGCGGCCTTGATTCGCGGCGTCTACGCTGTTTGACGCAAGGCCGTTGAGAGTGGGCGTCATAAGGCTGTTGCCTATTGCAATGCCTGTGCTTGTGATTATCAGCATGGTCAGTGTCGCGCTCACAGGCAGCGCGAACATGCTGGCCGCAAGCAGAGCGGTTCCTGAGACGGCGAGCGACTTATCGCCAAAGGTTTTCACGAGGCGGCCGAGCAATCCCCCCTGTATCACAGCGCCGAGCACTCCCAGATAAGCGAACATATAGCCCGTGTGCGTCGCGTCGAAGTTGAAACGGTGATTTGCAAACAGCGCATAAGTCGAGGTCAAAAGCCCGAAGGCTACGGTCGCAAAAAAGTATGCGGCCATCACAGGCATCAGTGTCCGGTTCTCGGTCGCTTTGAGTATCTGCACGACCGACGGGCGTTCGCGCGCCTGGCTGCGATGCTCGGCCGACAGGCTCTCAGGCAACCTGAAATAAAGCGCCGTGGCGTTGACCGCAGCAAGCGCCGCCGCGAAAAAAAACGGCGCTGCGGGCGAAATCAGGCTCATCGCTCCGCCTATTGCCGGGCCGAAGATGAATCCCAAACCGAAGGCCGCGCCTATCAATCCCATCCCCCGCGAACGCTGGTCGGGAGGCGTCACATCGGCTATGTAAGCCTGCGCGGTCGAGATGTTGCCGCCCGTGATTCCGTCTATCGCGCGGGCTACGAATAACAACCACAGCGCGTCGGCAAAACCCATAAGTAGAAAACCCATCGAGCTTCCTATAAGGCTTACGAGCAGGACGGGCCTTCGCCCCACGCGGTCGGAGAGCTTTCCAAGAATGGGCGCGAAGATGAATTGCATGGCCGAGTAGACGGCTATCAATATGCCTATGACCGCTTCTGAAGCGCCGAACCTCTCGGCATACAGCGGAAGGACGGGAATCACTATGCCGAACCCTATGAGGTCTATGAATATCGTTATGAATATGATGACGAGGGGTGAGCGGCTGTCGAGCATGTGCCGTTTATATTTCCTTTCGCAATGCTGCGATGTTCTCTTTATACTGCGCGCGGGAGGAATTGAGAGTTTCCCTCAATCCGCAGAATTGCGCATGCGCCAGCAGGCAGGATGCCTGCGCTCCCAGGAAAAACTTTCATTTTACCCCGCGCGCAGTATACACCGGGACGAATTAAAAGACCTGCCATGCGCGGCGAAGCAGGTCCGTCTTGAGCGTTATATAACTCTGATCGCCCATGACCGCGCGCACGAGCACCGTTCGCACTCCCTTATGATAACGCGCAAGCCGCACGACCGCATCCGAGAAGTCGTGGCCGTAAAAACGGCCGTGATAAAACATGGGCAATCTGTGAGACGCCTTTTCGAGTTCATGGCCGAACGATTCGCGCCAAAGTTTTTCATAGAGCGATGTCACGCTCACAAGCCCGTCCGCCGCATCTTCTGAAGCGCAATCGATCAGCACGCGGGCAAGGATATCAGCGGATTTGAATGCATAGTAAATGCCTTCGCCTGTGATCGGATCGCAGAAACCGGCCGCATCGCCTATGAGCGCCCACCGCTCGCCGCTCGCCCTCAGACCCGGCCAGCTTGAGAGGTCGAGCGTCGGAATCTTCGCGCCGAAAAAGCTCACGCGCTCAGGCAAGGGCATCTGCCCTCCGTAGTAGTCCGTCACGAAATTCGAAAGCAGCGAGCGCAATTCATCGGACGTGCGCTCTCCGAGTTTCGAAGCCACTCCGAAATTCATCACGCCCGGACGGGGAAAGGCCCATAGATAACCTGTGAAGTTCTTTGGAAATTTGACGACGGCTTCTTCCTCTGCGGGCGCATCCTTGCCGTTGGAAGCCTGATCCGCGATGACGTTATATCCGAATGCGAGCGCGATGTCGCGTGCGGGGAAAATGCCTAAGAGGCGGCGACGAGTGAAGCTTGCCGCGCCGTCCGCGCCCACGAGGAAGCGAGCGCGAAACTTTCGGCCGTCGCCTGTTGTGATGATCCAATCATCGCCCTCGCGCGAAAAATCGCTGACCGATGCGCGGATGAATTCCGCTCCCGCCTCCAACGCGCGGTCTAGCACGAGTCCATTCAGGTCTCTTCTCGAATAGATGGCGAAAGGCTCTTCAAGCTTGACCGTCACTCGCCTTTCGGTCGGGGATATGAGCGTAAGCCGCCGCACGAGGTTGCGGGGATAATTCGAGTCTTCGAGCAGGAAAGCGAATTCACGAATGGCGCGCGTTGGCACACCTCCGCCGCAGGGCTTCTCCCACGCGCCTTTCGCGTCGAAGAGAATTACATCGCGCCCTGCGGCACTGAGCAAGGAAGCGAGATGCGCGCCCGCCGGTCCCGCTCCGATGATTGCGATGTCTCTTATCGGGTCCGTCACAACCCGGTAAGTCTAGCGGCGCGACCTCGCGGTTATCAAGCTCATGTCAGGTCGCCGGATTCGTAGCGCAGAGCAAGTTGTATCCTGTGAAGGAGACTCTTCCCAGGATACTGCTCCCTGCCCGATTTCGCTATGGACTTCCCGAACAACTGCAATTGTTGTTAGTCACACTGCTGTCTGAGATCGTGCAGGGGAACGCCGACGGCGGCATCTGTAACGACCCTGACCCTCTCTGCTGATTCATGAACAGGAATCCCTGCACTCGCTTCGTCGGCGTGAAGTGCGTCAGGCTTATCACCCCGTTCTTGTTGCTTACCGTCCCTACTCCGCTCGTCGTCTGCCCTCCGCAGCATATCCGATACGTCCCCTTTAGCGGTCCCGTCGAGATGAACAATATCGAATTGCCCGGATTGGAATCATCCTCTATGCACACATCGAACACCGTCACCGTGAAGCTGCATTGCGCGCTGTTGCCCGCCGTGTCCGTCACTATGCACGTCACCGTGCTCGTCCCTAGCGGGAATGCCGACCCCGAAGGCGGATTACATACCACGCTCGCTACTCCGCAGTTGTCCGATGTCATCGGCGCAGGGTAATTCACTATCGCCGTCGTGCTTCCGGGAGTCCCCGATGCCGTCACGTTCGCAGGACACGTGATCGTCGGCGCTACAGGGTCAACCGTCGTCGTCGCCATCGCTGTGTTGTTGTTCGGGTTCGGATCGTTTATAGTGCTTGCCGTTGTCACGGTGTTCGTTATCACCGCTCCCGATGCCGTTCCCGCGTTCACCTTTACGACTACCTGTAAAACGGCCGTCTCGCCTATTCCTACCATTGCTTTCGAGAAGACGACATTGCCGGTTCCGCCTACCGCCGGTGACATTATCGTCCAGCCCGTCCCTGATGTGACCGCTGCTGATACGAACGTCGTTCCAGCAGGCACAGCGTCCGTGACGGTCGTGTTTATTCCCGGTCCAGGTCCGTTGTTGACGAAGTTGATCGTGTAGGTGATGTTGCCCATCACACACGCCGGGTCGGGCGCATCGATCTTCGTGACGGCGAGGTCCGCCTCGGCTATCACGGTAGTCATGGCCGTCCCTGTGTTGTCGCCCGGATTCGGGTCCGTTGTCGTGCTTGCCGCTGTCGCGCTGTTTGTGATGATCGTGTTGTGCGGCGTGCCTGAGTTTACATTCACGACGACCTGGAAAGTTGCGGTCTCTCCTGCTGCAACCGTCGCCTTCGAGAATACGACGTTGCCTGTCATTCCGACCCCTGGCGCAGTTGTGCCCCAACCGCTTCCCATCGTCACCATCGCCGATACGAACGTCGTGTTCGCTGGCACCGCGTCTGTGACCGTCACGCTCTGTGCATCCGATGGCCCGTTGTTTGTGAAGTTGATCGTGTAGGTGATGTTGTTACCGGCAAAGATCGGATCGGGCGCATCAGATTTGCTGATCGATAGATCCCCCTCCGGCGTGAGCGTATCTGTGTCGGTCGCGCTGTTGTTGCCGGGCATCGTGTCTGTAAACCCGACCGGCGCTGTCACTGTTGCAGTGTTGGAAAGAGTCCCTGTCGCAGCGGGATCGATATTTGCCATCACAGTGTAAGTGATCGAACTGCCCACAGGCATATCCACAGTGTCATTTATATTGCCCGACCCGGATGCAGTGTTTCCGGTCGCTCCCCCTGCCGCAACGCTCGTGTAGGTCACTCCGGTCAATGCGGCCGGGAATGTGTCCGTGACGGTCGCTCCCACGACGGCGCTGGGTCCGGCATTGCTCACGACTATCGTGTAAGTGGTCGGCGTGCCGGGCACCGCAGTCGTTACGCCGTTGGTCTTCGTGACTGACAAATCCCCCTCCGGCGTCAGCGTATCTGTGTCGGTCGCGCTGTTGTTAGCCGGAACCGGATCGGAAACCCCTGCGGGCACAGTCACAGTCGCCGTGTTGGAAAGAGTCCCCGTCGCAGCAGGATCGATGGTTGCCATCACAGTGTAAGTGATCGAACTGCCCACAGGCATGTTCACAGTGTCATTGATGTTGCCCGCTCCTGATGCGGTGTTACCGGTCGCTCCTCCCATTGCCGCGCTTGTGAAAGTCACCCCGGTCAATGCGGCCGGGAATGTGTCGGCAATGGTCGCCCCTACAACCTGATTGGGCCCGTTATTGGTCACGACTATCGTATATGTGGTGGGCGTGCCAGGCGCTTCTGTAGTCACGCCGTTGGTCTTGGTAACGGCGAGGTCTGCCTCCGACACGACGGTCGTCATCGCGGTCTTGCTGTTATTTGCCTGATTGAGATCCTGTGTATCTGAGGTGGCCGAGGCGGTATTGGTGATGATGGTGTTATCCGGCGTCGCTGCGCCAACCTGGACTTCGATGATGAAAGTGGCGGTTTCCTGATCGGCCACGGTTGCCTTTTCAAACATGATAGTGCCGGTCCCGCCGGGCACCACTGCATCGGTCCTCATCCATCCCATCGGGGTCGTTACCGACACGAGGGTGGTGTTGGCGGGGATAGCGTCAGTGATGATGACGTTTATGGCCTCGTCAATGCCGTTGTTTTTGAAGTTGATGGTGTAAGTGATATTGTTGCCCGCAAACACATTTGGCGAAGGAGAGCCGGTCTTGGAGGTGATCTCCAGGTCGGCCAGCACCAGTAGGGTCGGGACGAGGGCGAATCTGGCAGAGGGAGTGCAATTTGCAAAGTTGAACCTGCCCCCGACATACACACTGCCGCCATCGATGGCAATATCGAAAATCGCGTCGTCCGTGCCGGAGTCGACATCAGACCAACTGCTCCCGTCCCACTTGGCGATTCGGCTTACCTGCACGATAGAGCCTGCACTTGTGCGCGCCTGGGTGAAAGTGCCGCCTGCATACAGGTCGCTGCCCGACGCGGCCAGAGCGCTGACGATGTTATTGACGCCGTTGTTATTGACACCGGTTCCATCGCCGAGGGCCGACCAACTATTGGTCATGGTGCTCCACCGCGCGATTCGACTTGCCTGGACTACCGAGCCTGCGCTCGTGCGCGCCTGTGTGAAGGTGCCGCCTGCATATACATCGCCGCCCGATATGGCGATGGCGATGACCTGATTATTCACCCCGTTGTCACTCAGATTCGAGCCGTCGCCGAGGGCTGACCAACTCGTGCCATCCCAACGGGCGATGTTGCTTGCAAGCACATGGCCTACGGCCGTGAATAACCCTCCTATATAGACGTTGCCGCTTCCATCCGCTGCAATAGCGAAAACAGTTCCATTGGTCCCCAATAACCCGAACCGGTCGTCCCAGTAGTCCCTGCAACCCTGAAGTAACGCAGCCGCCGGCACGAATCGCGGCTCCCCTCTCGCGCCCAGCACCATTCGATAGCCGCTTGCATCGAAGCTGCCCGATGTGCCCCCCGTAAGATTAAAAGTGCCGTCAGTATTGAGCACGCTCGCAAGCGAGCCGGATGCGCTGACCGGAGCGGGGGCGCTCGGAGCATAAGTTTTCGTCCGCCCGGCCTCTGTCTTCAATATGCTGAAACCAGGCGTCAAGCCCAGACACAATACCACCGCTGCAACAACGGATAGATTCTTAACCGTGTTTTATCCTTATAAAAACCGATGAAAGAAATTACCTGCCGGTGTCAACTCTCTCAGGATGATGGCATCAGGTGAATGCTCTCCTTACTTTCATAGCTGACGGGCACGGGGTTCGCTTGCAGAAAACAACGCTGACGGGCGAGAGATCGGACGACAGATGAATGCCGGTCGTTCACTTCCCCACTCGAACCGGAGGAGGTGATGCGTGATGCGTGATGCGTGAAATTTGTAATCTCCTGGTGAAAGGCCTATTGCCTGCGTAGCGTGCATGAGACTCGCAATTACCTTGTGAAAAGTCGGACGACTTATAATCACGCATCACGCATCACGTATCATTCTCCACGCATCACGCACCCCTGATGAGGCCAAAGATTCCCCTCACTATCAGCACCGCCCTTGTAATTCTCACGCGCACTCCCAGCCACACACCGCCGGTTGCCCCGGCCGATGGCCGGTGATAAACTCTTGGCTGCACGATTGCTGATGAAGTTGAGCCGCTCAAGTCTTTATTCCGATATGGATTATCGTCTAATTCAGGGGATGAAGTCTTCTAAATTATTTTAATTTTTCCTAAATCAATCTAAAGGTTCGAGGATGCTGGAGCGAGCCAGGCAGTTTTACGAGTTCGATCGGTTTCGCCTTGATACGGCAAGGCGGCTTTTATTGCTAGAGGGAAAGCCGGTAACTCTGGTGCCGAAGGCTTATGAAACTCTGCTTGCTCTCGTGATCAACAACGGGCGGATCGTCGAGAGAGCGGAGTTGATGAAGCTGATCTGGCCCGACAGATTCGTAGGCGAAGCAAGCCTCAGCGTCTGCATATCGACTCTGAGAAAGGCCCTCGGCGAAAACTCCGTCGAACACAGATACATCGTGACCGTGCCCGGTCGCGGCTATAAGTTCGCAGGCTCCGTCCGAGAGATTTACACAGACAGCAACACGACGATGCGCGGAGGGTCGCCTGACTCGCTCGCTCAGAGAGAGCAGGAGAGAGACGGCCTGCCTGTGATAGCCGTGCTCCCGTTCAAAAACCTGAGCGAAGAGGCGGGCGATTCGCGCCTCGGCATAGGGATTGCCGACACACTTATAACGAAACTCGGCAGTCTCAGGTGGCTGCTCGTTCGACCGACGAGCGCCGTCTTGAAGTATGCAGAGGATGGCGCTGATCCGGTTGCGGCTGGCGCGCAGTTACGCGCAAACCTCGTGCTCGAAGGAAGCATACGCAAGTGGGCTGACAGGGTTCGCGTGACCGTGCAGGTCGTGAGCATCGAAGACGGCGCGACACTCTGGTCCGCCAAGTTCGACGAAAAGTTCCGCGACATATTCGAGGTCGAAGACTCCATATCGGAAAAGCTGGCCGAAGCTCTCGCGCTCAAGCTGAGCGGACGCGAAGAACTGTTGCTGAACAAGCGATACACCGAAAATGTCGAGGCTTACAGGCTATACCTCAATGGCCGCTATCACTGGAGCCAAAAAACGCAGGAAGAGACCTGGAAAGCCATCGAATGTTTCGAGCAGGCTATCGAATACGACTCCGATTATGGCCTCGCTTATGTGGGGCTTGCCGACTGCTATTTCACGCTCGGACTTCAGGAAGCCCTGCTCGGCGGGATGCCGCCGAAGGATGCTTTCTCAAAGGCTCGAACAGCCGTATTGAAAGCCCTGGCCGTTGACAACGCGCTTGCCGAAGCCCATGTTTCACTCGGCAATATACTGAACTGGGACTGGGATTGGGCGGGCGCGGAACGCGAATACAGGCGGGCCTCGAGATGAAACCCAATTACGCGACGGCGCATCACTTTTACTCTATGCACCTGGCCGGAGACAATCGCCCCGAAGAGGCTGTCAGAGAAGTTCGAAAAGCGCTTGAGATCGATCCCTTCTCGCCCATCATCAACACGGCCGCGGGCGCGGTCTTCTATCGCGCTCGCCTGTACGACCCTGCAATAGAGCGATTGCGAAAGACGCTTGAGTCGAATCCCGAACTGATCAATGCGCGATGGTTTCTGGGCCTTGCGCTTGAGCAGAAAGGAGACTATCGGAAGGCCATCGCGGAGTATGAGAGGGCGCTCGCGCTGGCAAAGAACTGTTCTATGGTGATCGCGGCGCTCGGCCGGGCTTATGCGGTATCGGGCGAGCGCGATATGGCCGAGGCGATACTCGACCGGTTGAGGGAATCGTCAAAGCACAGCTATGTCTCTCCCTATTACGTGGCGATGATCTACACAGGGCTTGGAGAAAACGACCGGGCCTTCGAATATCTGGAAAAAGCTTACCAGGAGCGGTCCCTTTCAATAGGCTATATCAAAGTGGATCAGCCGCTCGATCCTCTCCGCACAGACCCGCGCTTTCAGGACTTGCTGCGTCGAGCAGGCTTCGCTTGACCGGAGCGAAGCCCATAAGATGATTCCATATTTCAGCCATACTGCGCGCGGCATGTATTGAGGGAAACCCTCAATACCCTGAATGCGGAAACTCTTGCAGGCAGGATGCCGAAGAAAGAAATCTTTATGCGCTCCCAGGAAAACTTTCATTTT
>JAKEHD010000556.1 GCA_022615215.1 Blastocatellia bacterium | reverse complement strand
GTTCGAGACTATCTCGATGGCAAGATCAGGCGGCTTGCCGAACTCCCATATAAAGTACGAGCGGTGTTCCTTCTTCCACCAATCCCGGTGTACTTCGACATTGAGGCTGAGGAACATATCGGGCACGATGGCCGGGTTGCGCACCATATAAAAGATTCCCACATTGGCGGCGGCCAGAAAGTGACGCCCTTCGCCCGGACCCGCCCACGAACTGTATAGGGGTTCGGTCAACAGGCGTTGCTGTTTTTCCGAAGGCAGGTTGTCCACAGGGGTATCGTCCTCCGTTATCAGATCACTGACGTCGGGCGTGATTTCGATTGGTAGTTGAGACATAAAACTTCCTCGCTTGCGCGCGGATGAAACCGGAAACGGTCAGAACTAAAAGCCCTGCTCAAGAATTTTTTCTCAAGTCGCTCTCACGCAAAATTATGATACGCCCGAACCTACAGCTTGTCCACTATAGATGAAATACAGGATTTGGTCCCTCTGCTTCGCGTTTAATAAGCAGTAAGGCCGCAGCCGGCTTTGTCCGATTTCGGGATGCGTGCCTTCCGCAAGCGGACACCTGCAAGGGGGCGCGATTGCCGTTGGGGACGGCAAGTTCATTGATTCTCTGATTTAGATTTTGTTCCTTACGGCACAGTGTTTGGTAATCAGATCTAAGGAAGTTAAGGGCCGCATGTGTAAAATAGAGATCGTTTCATCAGGAGAGGTATTATGCAAGTGCTCTTGCAAGACCTGCGCTACGGCGCGCGAATGCTTTTAAAGAGACCGGGATTTACTGTCGTCGCCGTGCTTACTCTGGCATTAGGCATAGGCGCGAACACCGCTATCTTCAGTGTGGTCAACGGTGCGCTCCTCAGCCCTCTGCCGTTTAAGGAGCCGGATCGATTGGTCATGCTCTGGACGCAAAACATGGAACGAGGGGTTGAGCGCAGCGACGTTTCGCTCGACGATTATCTCGATTGGCAGAAGGGCAGCAACGGCTTCGAGCAATTGGCCGCTTATGGTCCATGGGGCTTCAACATTACGGGAGAAGCCGAGCCTGAAAAGATCACGAGCGTCGTCGTCACTCCGAACTTCTTCGAAACGCTCGGAGTCGCGCCCGCAAGAGGGCGTGACTTTTTGCCGGAAGAAGCTCTCCAATCTGGCGGCAATGTCGTGATTATCAGTTATGGACTCTGGCAACGCCGCTACGGGGGCAACCCGAACTTGATCGATCAGACGCTCACGCTCGATGGCAGCGGTTACAGGGTCGTGGGCGTGATGCCTGCGGGGTTTCACTTTCCAAACAAAGATGTCGAGATGTGGGCGCCGCTCTCTCTCACGCCCGATGATTCGAGCCGTCGCAGCCGCTGGCTCAAAGTCATAGGGCGTCTGAAACCTGCCACCACCCTCGCGCAAGCAGGCAGCGAATTGGATGTCGTGGCAGGCCAGCTTGCCCTGGTCTATCCCGACATCGATGCGGGATGGGGCGCGCGCATCACCTCCCTTAATGAAGAGGTCGTAAAAGACTCACGCTTCGCTTTGCTGATGCTCCTTGCAGCCGTCGGCTTCGTGTTGTTGATTGCGTGCGTGAATGTGGCGAATCTTTTGCTGGCCCGCATGGATGCGCGACAAAAGGAGATGGCCATACGAGCTGCGCTCGGCGCTAGGCGTGCTCGTCTCATCCGTCAATTGCTGACCGAAAGCCTGCTGCTTTCGGCTACAGGGGGCGCTGCCGGATTGCTGCTCGCCCTGTGGGGGCTTGAACTTATTATGGCCTTCTTCCCCGCTCAACCTTTCATCGGAACCGATGACCTTTCACTCCTTCAATTGAACCAGGTGAGCCTCGACGCGAGAGTGCTCGGATTCACCTTCCTGCTCTCGACGCTCACGGGCACGGTCTTCGGCCTCGCGCCCGTCTATCAGGCTTTGCGCCCCGACCTGCACCACTCGCTCAAAGAGGGCGGCCGCACTTCGGGGGCCTCTTCGCGCTCGCCTCTGCGGGGCGCTCTCGTGGTGGCCGAAGTGGCGTTGACTCTCGTGTTGCTTGCAGGGGCGGGACTGCTTATTCGCAGCTTCGTCAGCTTGATCGAAGTCGATCCCGGTTTCAGGAGTGAGAACCTTTTGACATTCAGGCTTTCGCCCGCGTCGAAGTATCGCCGCAGCCAGGACCGGATGGCTTATTACGAGCGGGTGACGGAGAGTATAAGGAGCTTGCCGGGCGTCGAATCGGTCGGCGCGACTACGAGCCTTCCTTTCAGCGGCACAGACCTGAGCGCGCCGTTCAGCATAGAAGGCCGATTGCAGCCGACCACAGGCGAAGTCCCTGCGGCAGGGTTTCACTCCATCACTCAGGATTATCTCTCGACTATGGGAATAGGACTCGCGCGAGGGCGCTCTTTCACCGAACAGGATGCGGCAGATAAACCTCCCGTCGCTTTAATCAATGAGACAATGGCGCGGCGCTATTTTTCAGGTGAAGACCCTATCGGAAAACTTATGAGAATAAGGTTCGGCGGCAATCAGCCGCTCGAAATCGTAGGCATAGTCGGCGACACGCGGCAGATGGGCCTTGAGGCCGAAATCAAACCGGAGGTCTACGTGCCCGCCGCGCAGCGCCCCTGGTTCTTTATAACCTTTGCCGTTCGCACGAGCGCTGATCCCCTGAGCTTCGCAGGCGCGATCAAGAACCGTGTATGGTCGATAGATCGAGACATTCCCATCTACAGCCTCGTCACTATGGACGATCGCATCTCGGATTCGATTGCGAGGCGGCGCTTCAATATGTTGTTGCTCGGACTTTTTGCTGCCCTTGCCCTTGTGCTTTCGGTCGTAGGCATCTACGGCGTAACAGCGTACTCGGTCGGTCAGCGTACGCATGAAATAGGGGTCCGTATGGCATTGGGGGCCGGGACCGGTGATGTTCTGAGAATGGTTTTCGGACAGGGCATGCGCTTGGCAGCGGCGGGGGTCGCGCTTGGGCTTGCGGGGTCTTACGCGCTGACACGTTTTATGTCGAGCATGCTGTTCGGCGTCAAGGCGACCGACACCCTGACGTTTGCAATCGTGTCGCTGTTGCTGATCGCGGCTGCGATGCTTGCTTGTTATATCCCTGCGCGGCGGGCGGCCCGTGTCGATCCTATGGTGGCGCTTCGTTATGAATGAAGCAGCCCTCAGTCTTCAGCCATCAGCCGTCAGCTAATAATACTGAAGACTGATAGCTGATAGCTGATAGCTGATATTGGAGGTGATAAAGATGCAGACCTTTTTGCTAGACCTGCGCTACGGCGCGCGAATGTTGCTGAAGAAACCAGGCTTCACGCTAATCGCAATTATCACGCTTGCGCTCGGCATAGGCGCAAACACGGCGATCTTCAGCGTCATCAACGGCGTGTTGCTCAGACCGCTCCCCTTCGCCGAGCCAGAGCGACTGGTGGCGTTGTGGGAGACTCGCAATGACGTTTCCGGTGATACGGTTTCTTATCCAGACTTCGCTGACTGGCGTGCGCAGAACCAGGTTTTCGAGCGAATAGCCGTCTATCACAACAGCACTCTGACGCTGACCGGAGAGGCACAACCGGCGATCTTGCGAACGGTCATGGCTTCGGCCGAGTTGTTCCCGCTGCTCGGCGCAAAGCCTCTGATCGGGAGAACCTTCCTGACCGAAGAAGATAAACCCGGCAATCGTGTCGCGCTGTTTAGCCACAACGCCTGGCAGAAATACTTCAACGCCGATCCGAACATTGCCGGCAGGCAGGTGACGCTCAACGGCAGAAGCTGGACTATCGTGGGGGTGATGGCTCCCGGATTCAACTTCCCCGTACAGGCTGAACAGGCTGATTTATGGGTCACGCCGGCAATGGAGGGCGAAAAGACAGCCGATGATGATGCGCCGTTGACCGAGCAGCGAGGCGTTCGCTTCCTGCGGGCGATTGCGCGACTCAAACCCGGCGTCACACTGTCACGCGCACAGGCAGACATGGACGCCATCATGGGCCGGTTGAGCGCGCAGTATGGAGATGATGTTGGCGGCTACAGAGCAGTCGTCAAACCGTTTCTGGGACAAGTGGTTGGCGATGATATTCGCCGGGCGCTGCTTGTCTTGTTCGGCGCGGTCGGACTGGTACTGCTCATCGCTTGCGCGAACATTGCCAATCTACTTCTAGCGCGCGCAGTTACGCGTGAGAAGGAGATCGCTGTTCGTTCGGCGCTTGGGGCCAATCGCTGGCGCATCATCAGGCAACTGCTGACGGAGAGCGCGCTGCTTGCTTTTGTGGGCGGCGCGGCGGGGCTGCTGCTGGCCGTGTGGGGGACAGACCTGCTCAAATGGCTCAGCCCTAAAGACCTGCCACGCGTCGAGGAGATCAGGCTGGACTGGCGCGTGCTTGGATTCACCCTGCTCGTTTCGCTGCTGACCGGGCTGATCTTCGGCCTCGCCCCTGCGCTGCGCGCGGCAAAGATTGATCTGAATGAGACGTTGAAGGAGGGCGGACGTTCCGGCAGTGAGAGCATACGTCGCAACCGCTTCCGCAGCGCGCTGATCATTTCAGAAATCGCGCTGGCGCTCTCGCTACTGATCGGCGCGGGGCTGCTCGTCAACAGTTTCTTGCGCTTGCAGCGCGTCGATCCCGGCTTCGACCCGCACAAGGTTCTGACCTTGCGAGTTGACCTGCCGGATTACAAGTACCGAAAAGCGCAAGAGATCTCGGGCTTCAACCTTCAGTTAATAGAGCGAGTCGAACATCTGCCCGGCGTGCGCGCCGCCGGGATGGTCTTCCCGTTGCCACTCAGTGGCTCTGACGCCGTCACTAGATTTGAGATCGAAGGGCGGCCGGTAGAGAGAGTGAAACGTCCGCCGACCGATCTGCGCTTTGCAACGGACGGTTACTTCCGCACGATGGGCATTCCGATAATCAGCGGGCGCGATTTTACCAAACGCGACATCCTACAATCGCCCAACGTGGTCATCATCAATGAGGCGCTGGCGCACCGACATTTCCCGAACGAAAACCCTATAGGCAAACGCATCCGCCCCGGCCTTTCTATAGATGAGAACGCCCCGCCGATGCGCGAAATCATCGGTGTGGTCGGCGACGTGCAGAGCGGTAGCCTGAGCGCGGAGGATCCGCCGGCCGTCTATCTCCCTCATTCGCAGTTCCCTTTCATATCGGTGACGATGACCATCCGCGCAGAGACCGACCCGCTCAACCTCGTCGGTGCCGTGCGCAATGAAGTCAGCGCTCTGGACAAGGATCTGGCGATTGATGACGTGAAGACGCTCGATCAGTACCTGACCGATTCGGTGGCGCAGCCGAAGTTCAACACTCTGCTGCTGACGATTTTCGCTTGTGTCGCAATGATACTGACAGCGGTCGGACTCTACGGCGTGATGGCTTATTCGGTCGCGCAGCGCACGCATGAGATCGGCATACGCATGGCGCTAGGGGCGCAATCAGGCGACGTGCTGAAGCTCGTGGTAAGGCAGGGAATCCATCTGGCATTGATAGGAGTCGCCTGCGGCCTTGCGGGAGCCTTCGCCCTGACGCGCTTGATGGAGGGGTTGCTGTTCGGCGTGAGCGCGACCGACCCGCTGACCTTTGCGGGAGTCGCCGTGCTGTTTATAGCCGTTGCGATGCTTGCGTGCTACATCCCTGCGCGGCGGGCGGCCCGTGTCGATCCGATGGAGGCGCTGAGGTATGAATGAGTGCGACCCGTTCCTCCGAAATGACTTTCGTAGTCAAGGATGGAGGACGAAGACCGCGAGGTCTTTGATAACTGAACGATGAAGATCGCCTTTCATTCATCATTCACGGCAGTCGTTGACGAAATCGTCTTAAGACTACCGCGGCGTTCATCATTATCAGTTGAGTATGCCATCCAGCTTGAGAGTGAAGCCTTTGAGTAAAGGCTCGCCTGAAATCTCTGATGGATTGTCGAGTAATGATACGGAAGAGTTCGGGATATATATGTGGATCTTCTTCTCCAAGGGATCGATGAGCCAGCCCAGTTGCGCGCCGTTAGAGATATACTCTTCCATCTTCTTCTTCAAGGTGGAGAGGCGGTCGAATTTCGAGCGCAATTCGACGACGAAGTCGGGGCAGATGGAAGCGAGTTTGTCCCGCTCTTCTGCCGAGAGCGCCTCCCAACGCTCTCGCCGAATCCAGGAGACATCCGGCGAACGCTTGGCACCGTTGGGCAGCGTAAATCCCGTCGAAGAGTCGAACCCGACGCCTGTCTGGTCGGCTTCGACCCAGACCCCGAATCTGGTAGTCAGCAGGAAATTCCGTCTGCCGCCTTCGGAGACTACCGGGAGCATTATGATCATTTCGCCCTCGCTGTTCATTTCGATGCGCAGTTCAGGATATTGCTCGCAGAACTGCTCGAACTCTTCATCGCTGAAACGCTCGCGTGGCGGCGCAGGCCGTATGATGAGCGATTCGGTATTCTCAGGCACCTCGATCAGGGTCACCGCGGCAGAGTCTGTTTTAATCATGATTTGCCTCCGCGTTCAGATAGAGCATACCTGCTCGCGCCATCGCGTTCAAGCAACGAGGCAGACCTTTGGAAGGATGAGGGATGAAAGATGAATTCGGATTTTGACCACAGATCACAGTGGAAGGCAGGGCCTTCTACAAAAGATTTCTTTCTTCGATTTCACGGATAGACGGTCTGTATAATTCGTGCAATACGGTGGTTGATTTTCTTCCGTATCGTTCCGCGTTCATCCTTTCCGAATCCCTCTGCTGTCACTGACAAAGAACGGAGGAACTTATGACGAATCTATTTCAGGATGTACGCTTTGGAATTCGCATGCTGCTCAAAAATCCCGGCTTCACTCTTGTTGCCGTCATAACGCTTGCGCTCGGCATAGGCGCGAACACGGCTATCTTCAGCGTAGTCAATGCGGTGCTTCTGCGCCCGCTGCCTTACACGGAGCCTGAGCGGTTGGTGGCCGTCCTCGAACACGACCGTGAAGGGCCGGATAATACTACGGGCTATGCTACGGTCGCCGACTGGCGCGAGCAGAGCGAGACGCTCGAACATATAGCGGCGGTGAGAGGTTGGAGTCCGACCTTGACCGGCGGAGGCGAGCCTGAGCGATTGCCTGCGATGAGGGTCTCGGCGAATTTCTTCAAACTGCTCGGCGTGCGGCCCGCGATAGGGCGCGATTTTCTGCCCGAAGAAGACCGGCCCGAAGTCTGGCGCGTCGTCATCCTGAGTCACAGTTTATGGCAGCGGCGTTTCAACTCGGACCCCGACATCGCCGGGAAGCAGATTACTTTGAGCGGCAACGGCTTCACCGTAGCGGGCGTGATGCCTGCGGAGTTTGAAGAGATGATCTCTCCGAACTATTACGAGCAGGCCGAGCTATGGGCGCCGCTCGGATATGACCCGTCGCTCTCTTACGGCTGCCGCACCTGCCGCCATCTGCGCGCCATTGCGCGAATAAAACCGGGCGTATCGCTTGAACAGGCTGATGCGGAACTCGATCAGATAATGGGCAATCTCATACGCGACTACCCTAAAGAATATTCAGCAGCGGGTGTTTCGCTCGTTCGCTTGCAGGAACGTTTCGCAGGAGAGATAAGCCCTGCGCTTTACGTACTGCTCGTAGCGGTCGGGGTCGTGCTCTTGATAGCCTGCGTAAACCTGGCCAATCTCCTGCTGGCCCGCGCCACGGGGCGACAAACCGAGATGGCCATTCGCGCGGCGCTCGGAGCCGGACGCGCGAGGATTGTTCGACAACTGCTCACCGAAAGCCTGCTGCTTGCGCTGATGGGCGCAGTCGCAGGTATAGTGCTTGCGCTCTGGGGCATGGAGTTTTTAACCTCATTCAGCCCCGACGCCGTAGACCGCTTCAGCCCTGTGAGCCTCGATACTCGCGTGCTCCTGTTCACGCTCGGCATATCTATGTTGACGGGACTTCTTTTCGGGCTGGCCCCGGCCGTACAGGCATCGAAGCTCGATTTGAATCTATCGCTCAAAGAGGGCAGGCGCGCTTCGACGGGCGGGCCGCAGCGCCACTTTCGCAGCGCCCTGGTCGTGGCGGAAATCGCGCTTGCTCTCGTGCTGCTTGCGGGCGCGGGGCTTTTGCTGAGGAGCTTCGCGCGGTTGCTCGATGTGGCCCCCGGCTTTGACACAAAGAACCTGCTGACGATGTCGGTCTCGGCTCTAGGACCGAATTACGAGGAGGACGCGCAGGTCTTGAATTTTCACCGCGAGGCGCTGAGGCGAATCGAAGCCTTGCCTGGAGTGGAGGCTGTTGGACTTGTGAGCAATCTGCCTTTCAGCGGGAATTACGACAGGTCGGGCATGCTCATAGAGGAGAAGCCCATCGCAAATACGGCCGATGCTCCGAGTCCCGAACGCTATGGAATCGATCCGGGTTATTTGCGCGCCATGCGCATACCGCTTCTGCGCGGGCGGGAGTGTACCTGGCAGGACAACGCGGATGCGCCTCTTGTAGTGCTCATCAATCAGTCGCTGGCTGAACGGTTCTGGCCCGGTGAAGACCCGCTTGGCAAACGCATAAAACTTGGAGGCGAAGAAGGCCCCTGGCGCACCATAGTGGGCATAGTGGGCAACGTCAAACATCTTTCGCTCGACAGCCCGCTTACCTGGCAGGTCTACTTGCCGCACGCGCAATGGACGGGTTCTTTCGTCTATCTGACGGTTCGCGCTTCAAAGGACGAAGACTTCTTTTCCTCAAAAGACACTTCGACGCTTCTTGCTGCGGTGCGCAACGAAGTGTGGACGGTCGACAAGGACCAGCCTGTTTACGATATGGCGACTATGGAACAACTTCTTTCAAAGTCGGTCGCCGAGCGAAGATTCACTCTCGTGCTTACGGCGCTCTTTGCGGCGCTCGCGCTCGTGATGGCCTCGGTTGGAGTTTACGGCGTCATGTCGTTTTCGGTCGGGCAGCGCACACAGGAGATAGGGATTCGACAGGCGTTAGGCGCTCAGTCGAAAGATATATTCGTCCTGGTAATCCGTCAGGGATTGATGCTGACTTCGTTCGGCGTAGCTTTAGGGCTTGCTTCCGCTTTCGCGCTCACGAGATTTCTTGAAAGCGCGCTTTACGAGGTGAGCGCGACCGACCCCGTGACACTGGTTGTTATTTCGTTGCTGCTTGCGAGCGTGGCGATAGTGGCCTGTTATATCCCTGCGCGGAGGGCGGCGCGCGTTGACCCTATGGTTGCGCTTCGCTATGAGTGAGTAAAAAGTAAAAAGGCAAAAGCGGAACTTGCTGAAGGTCGTCAAAGTTCATATTCGAGTTCCTTGCTCTCAGCGATTTCTCTGGCAATTGACCTGGGCAGTTGGATCATTCCGAAGGTACTGCTGACCGGGTCGGCGCTTCGATCTGTTTCCGGCAGGATGAGAATCGAGCCTTCCCGGATTATGATGCGGGCTTTCCCTTCGATGTGCGCGGCGCGCAGAGTCGCCTCGTCCAGCACCAGAGTTCCATCGACTATTTCAACCGGTCGAGTTTTGTCCATAACCTTTCCTGCCTTGATAGGAACTGTTAATAAATCGCGCATTAATATTACTGGACACGGCGGGATATGAGAAGAAAGAAGAAGTTGAAACCCGGAAACCGCTTTTGGGAATCGCCCGTCCCACAACTGGACACTAACCGCGCGTTCCGCTGCCCGCCATGTGCGAGTAAGTGCAATCGAGCAAAGAGTTAATAGCCCATCCTGCTGCGGCACGCGGCTTGGTAGCAAAAAATGGATACGCTATGAGCAACAGGCATCAGAGATGCGGCGATTGGAGG
>JAKEHD010000555.1 GCA_022615215.1 Blastocatellia bacterium | reverse complement strand
TTCAAGGTTTTTCCAGTGTCGGCAACGGCTGACCTATCACTTCGCGCTAAATGTTGTCAAGAAAGGCGCGAAAACTGAGTCCCACTTTTAATCACACCCCGTTCTGCAAGAGCGACTCGAAGGCGCGCGCGTCCCCTGTCGCAACCGCTCGCTCCAGTTGTTCGATCAGATCATCGAAGCTATCATCTTTGGGAATCTTCAGCGAAGCCATAAACCATCCTCAACAACACAGGTTCCGGCGACCGGCTCTATCGCCCTGATTATAGCGATTTCCATTCCTATAATAAACAACCGGGCGTGAGTCGTAACTACTCAGCAACTTTTTGTCCCGTCAGGGACATTTGATAAGAGCAACAGCAATTCATTGGTGGGAGCCAGAAGCCCATAAAGATTTCTTTCTTCCCCAGTCTCTTAGTGCCGTAGGCACGGCTGAGGTCGGGTCGGGCTGTCGGTTCAGCCGTCCCTACGGGACTCGGCTTGCTCACACACGCTAGTCCCAGCAATAAATTGCTGGGCTACTTTCAGACTGTCCCTACGGGACGCGCGGAGGCTGAGTAGTCACCCCATGGGTCTCGATTTTCCGCTTTCTGCCCTCTGATAGCTGATGGCTGACGACGGACGGCTGATTCAGTTACGGTTTGTTTCTCCGGTAAACGATCTTGCCGTCGACTATCGTATAGGCCACGACGGTCTTGAGCAGCGCGTCGTCGGGCACCTTCATTATGTCTTGCGAAAAGACCGTGAAGTCCGCAAGCTTGCCTACCTCTATGGAGCCTTTCAGTTTTTCCTCGAAGGCTCCGTAAGCGGCATCAAGAGTGTAAGACCTCAACGCCTCCTCGCGCGTCATCTTCTGGTCCGACTCGTAGCCTCCGGGCGGAGTGCCTTTCAAGGTTCTGCGAGTCACCGAAGCATAGAAACTCGCGATGGGGCTGACCGGCTCGACCGGCACGTCGGTTCCGTTTATGACCTTTGCGCCCGATTTGAGCAGCTTCTGCCAGACATAAGCGCCCTCGACTATACGCTGCTGGCCGAGGCGGTCGATGGCCCACGGACGATCCGATGCCATGTGTATCCCCTGCATCGAAGCTATGACGCCGAGCCTGGCGAATCGCGGAATGTCGGCGGCGCTCAGGTGTTGCGCGTGCTCTATGCGAAAGCGCGAGTCTTTCGCCTTCTCAGGATTTTCCTTGAATGCTTTATCGAACTGATCGAGAACCTCGCGATTGGCCCTGTCTCCTATAGCATGCACACATACTTGAAATCCATGTTGCAGGGCGTCTTTTGCGACCGTGTGAACATAATTCATAGAGACCGTTTCGTGGCCCGTATGGCCCGGACGGTCTGTGTAAGGTTCGAGCAACCACGCCCCGCGCGAGCCGAGCGCGCCGTCCGACACGAGCTTGATTGCGCGGACGGTCAGAAAGTTATTCCCTTCGCCCACGAGCGGGCCTCTTGCGTACCAGTTTTTCAGAAGTCGTTCGTTTCCTCCGGCAAGCATCACCCAGAGCCTGATCTTCAACTTGCCGTCACTCAGAAACGACCTGATAAGGTCGATAGTATCCTGGCCTGAACCTGCATCGTCGAAACTGGTTATGCCGTTTTCGAGACAGTTCTGAATGGCGAGTTCCAGCGCCCGGCGGTCGCTTTCGGGCGTGGATTCGGGAATGTGCCTTGAGATAAGGCCCTGCGCCCGCTCGTTGAATATCCCTGTGGGATTTCCCTTGTCGTCTTTCAGAATCTCGCCGCCTTCCGTGAACCTTGTGGAAGCAGTCACGCCTGCTATCTCCATAGCTTTCGCGTTGGCGAAACCGGCGTGCCCGCTTGCGTGAGTGAGGTAGACGGGGTTATTGGGCGACACGCGGCTCAGGGCTTCGTGCGTCTGAAACCCCCGGACCATGGGGGTCGGCTGCGGCTCCCACTTGCTCTGATGCCAGCCCCGTCCGAGTATCCACTCGCCCGGTTTGACTCGCTTTACGGCTTCGGCCACTCGCTGCACGAGATCGTCATAGTTCTTAACGTCGCTCAGATCAAGCCGCATCTTCGAATAGCCCTGGCCCATTATGTGGCCGTGACTTTCGATTAGCCCCGGAGTCATGGTCTTGCCCTGAAGGTCGAGCACTTCGGTCTGCGGCCCTATCATGGCTTTGGCCGCGTCGCCCGCGCCGGCGAAAACTATACGGCCGCCGGAGACGGCTACGGCCTGAACGACGGGTTTATTTTTATCCATCGTATAGATGGCGCCATTGTGAATTACCAGGTCTGCATAAAGATTTCTTTCTTGTTTTGGGGCCTGTTTCCAGCCGGAAAAAATCAAGACGAAACCTGTAAGACAGAAAATGAGCGGATAGATAAAACGTCGCATGAGTACCCTCCTTCTCTTTTGGTCTTCACCTATTGTTTTAGATGAGAAGCTAGTGGTGCTCGGCAGAAATTGTCCGTCACGTAGGGGCAGACCAATGTGTCTGCCCTGCGGCTAGGGCGCACACACCGGTGCGCCCCTACGGGTGATGGATTATTTCCGCCAACTACCACTAGTCGCGTTCTCCCTGTTTATCACCAAACCTGCCGCGTTTGATCTTTCTCAAGACGGTGCGATAAGCGGGCCTTCCTTTTTCGTCTACGGTCGTATAGAAAGGGTCGCTCAGGGCTTCGTCAATAGTTATGAATTTGACGCCGAGGCTTTTATACCAGGCCAGTATATCGGCGAGGTTGTCGCAGGTGAACTGGTTCGCCTTCATAACCAGTATGTGTTTGACCTCGCGCCCTGCGATATTTCGGGCCGCGTCGCGCGATTTATAGGTCACTTCGAGCAGCAAGGTTCTGAAATAGGTCTTGATGAGATTCAGACAGTGCTCCTCATTGCGCGACATGGCGGCGCAATAGATATTTGTGAAATGATCGTCCCTGGAATTGATCGTGCTCGGAACCTCCAAATACTCTTTCTCTTTGAGATAAGTCTGTATCTGCTGCTGCGCTTCAGCGTCCCGGCCGGGCCGGTTGCCTGGATAACGAAAGAACTTTTTTTCCGATGAGAACTTCTTCCACAGAGGGGACAACAACTGGTCGTTGCGCTCCACGTCGTCGATGAATTTCTGCGTGTCTTTCTTCTTCGCTTTGGTGAGCTTATAGGTCATGTTGCCCAGGAGGTTGCCGCTTTCGAGCCAGGACTGGGCCTGGACCGGATCGAAAAGCCGCCCGACGATGAAAGCCACGGTGGGAGGCATGTCGTTTTGCTTGAGCGCGTCGAGAATCTTACGAAAATTTTCCGGGCTGTTTTCCTTCGAGCACCAGCTATCGATCCCCTCATCCGGGTCTCCCTGACTGCGAATCATGCCGTTTATGGTGAGAGCTATCTCCATGCCTTCGAGAGAGCGTTCCTCTTCCTGTCCGCGCCCCTTGTTGCGGGACTTGAGCAGAGCGCCCATCTGCGGAATCGCGCTGATCTCTTGCAGGCACCTGGCGGTCGCGGCTTCACGTTCGGAAAGCGGGGCGACCCGCTTGCAGGAGCACAAAATCGCTATCGCCATAATCGCTATGAAGGCAAGCCTTTTCGGTTTGCAAATAATGATTTGAAAGTTCTTGATGGGAGGTCTAAACATTTCGATTCCATAAGCTCATTCTTCAACTCGCGGGCGCAGCGAGTCTGAATGATAGCCGGTCTCCGTTCTTTCGGGCAGCGCCGCTCTCACAGCCGCAGAAGAAAGAAATCTTTAGAAGAGCCGAACATTCTACAGGCCCGCTCCTGGGCGCATCAAGACGTTCGGAGGGATGACATGAGGAAGAAATCTTTATGGCGGCCTACTTCGTGGGCCATATATCGGATTCTCTACGGGATTTCTTCATGATCTTTTTCAGCCGCTTTACCAGGTCGGGATGTTGCGCAGCCAGGTCTACCTGCTCTCCCTGGTCGGTCTCCAGATCATAGAGCCTTATGGGCTGCTTCTTGCTCTCGCGAAGGGCTTTCCACATGTCGATTCTCACGGCCTTCAACAACTGGCCGCCGCGTTTGAGACGTATGTGCTTCTCCCAATAGAGAGGCGCAGCCTCCCGCTCGCCTCCGAGCAAAACGGGCAGAAGCGACCTGCCGTCGGTTTCGCCCGTGAAACCAGCGCCCGCTATATCTACAGCCGTCGACAGAAAATCCCAGAAAGCGCCCGCCTGACGACTCACTTGCCCGGCGGGTATCTTCCCAGGCCATCGCGCTATCATAGGAACTCGGATGCTGCCTTCGCCGAGGCTTCCCTTATCTCCGCTGAACGGTCCCGTGCTGCCGAATAACTCTGGCTTAGGTGGACCGTTATCGCTCGTGAAGAAAACTATCGTATCATCATCGATCCCCAGTTGCTTGAGAAGGTCGAGTATGCGCCCTATGTCTCGGTCCATGCGCGTTATCATCGCGGCATAGTTCTTCTGCTCTTCGGGCCAGGGTTCATCGCTATAAGGCTCATCGTCAGGGACTAGCAGAGGTCCATGAGGCAAGGTGTAAGCCAGGTATAGAAAGAACGGACCCGCCTGCTCGCGCGTGATGAATGAGATCGCCTCCTCGGTGAAGAGGTCGTGTGAATATGTGCCGGGCGGTACACTCACGCGCTCTTCGTTTCGCCACAGAAAATCCGGGAAGTGATTATGCGCGTGCTGGTGGTCGAGGTAGCCGAACGAGTAATCGAAGCCTTTGCGGGTGGGGCCTCCCGTAGTGCCCGCGTCACCGAGTCCCCATTTGCCGATGACGGCCGTTCTATAGCCTGATTGCTTCAACACCTCTGCGACAGTGATGTCCTGCGGGCGCAGAGGGACGGCCGGTGCATTGCCGCGTATGAAGGCGTGGCCCTGATGGAGTCCCGTCATAAGGCTGCAACGCGAAGGGGCGCAAACGGAACTGCCTGCGTAGAAGTCTGTGAAGCGAATGCCTTCGGAGGCCATGCGGTCGAGGTTGGGAGTCTTTATGCGAAGCTGGCCGTAGCAGCCGAGATCACCGTAGCCGAGATCATCCGACAGTATGAAGATGATGTTGGGTTTACCGGACGCCTGTGCCGGTTGCGCGGCGTCTCTTTTCACTCCTTGCGGAGGTTGTGCATCGGTTGTTTTTACAGGTTGTTCAGCGTCTCTTTTGAAGACGCCTCTGGCTACGAAAATAAGGACCAGCAGAAATGCAAGGGCCAACATGAGGACGAGACCGGCGGGTTTGAAAAGCCACCGATGATCGAGCTTCGCCATATATTATTTTTGATACTCCTTAAATTCTACAGATCGCGGGCCGTGCCGGCGTTTCGGTAACTGACAGCGCCTTACGGAAGTCTATTTCTTACAGGCGAAAAGTCAAGGCGCAAAAACTCCGCTGCCCTGTGAAAAAATGAAGGCTGTGATTGATGGCTTGCCCGTCACCCGTCGCGCACGCAACGGAATCCCAGGTTGTTCAGGCCGCTGTCGGGCGGAGTATGGCTGCGTGCGGCAACTCGATAGCCCTGACAGAAGTTATCGCTGCACAGCCAGGAGCCGCCGCGCAGCAGACGCTCGCCGCCCTGTTCGGGGCCTCGCGGGTCCGTGCGCTCGCCCCTCTCGTAATAGGCTTCGTCGAACCAGTCGGCGCACCACTCCCATACGTTGCCCGTGATGTCGTGTATACCGTAGCCGTTGGGCGGGTAGCTCCCCACAGGCGCGCGGCCTTTGTAACCGTCCTCGCCCGTGTCCTTCTCAGGGAAGACGCCTTGCCACCAGTTAAGCCTCTTTCCATTGGAAGGAATCTCATCGCCCCAGGCATACTTTTTTCCCGCCAGGCCGCCGCGCGCGGCGTATTCCCATTCGGCTTCGGTAGGAAGCCGCTTCCCTGCCCATCGCGCATACGCCGCCGCGTCGTTCCAGGAAACCTGAGTCACAGGCTCATCGGGACTTGCCGTGGAGTCAGGACCGTCGGGGTGCCGCCAGTCGGCCCCGTCGACCTTCTTCCACTCGCCGGACTCTATATCGAAGACGCCCGACCAGCCCCAGCGTTCCGCTTCGGTCTTGTAACCTGTGGCCTGAACGAACTCGGCAAATCGCGCGACTGTAACTTCGTACCTGTCGATCCAGAAAGACTTCACAGTGACCTCATGGATGGGGCCTTCATAAGAGTGGCCGTCTTCTGTGCCCATGAGGAAAGAGCCGCCTTTGATAAATACCATATCGGCAGGCAAGGGTATTACTCTATCGGCGGACCCGTTCGATTCGGGGACCGGCTGATGATTGGCATTTGCGTTATCAGAGGAAGGCGGAGCGCTTTCTTGCCCGGCAGACCTGTTACAACCTTGCGAGACAAGAATGGTCAGCGCGCACGATAGAGTAATACCCTTTGCCGCGCACAGAAGGGATTTCATAAACATCTTCATCGCCCTTTTCCTCATACATAGTAATCGGTCTATCTCGATGGCCATATATCGGATTCTGTGTGCGATTCCCTCATCATCTCTCTGAAGAGTTCTACTACATCGGGGTGCTGTGCGGCCAGGTCGAAATTCTCCCCTTCATCGGTATCCAGATCGTAGAGCTTTATGCGTCGGTCTATCCCCTTACGAATGGCTTTCCATCTGCCCATTCGCATCGCCTGGAACAACCGTCCATTTTTCTTGCCAAGTTTTAGCTCCCAGTAGAGAGGAGCCGCCTCCCGTTCGCCTCCGAGCAAAACAGGCAGAAGCGACGTGCCGTCGAGAGCGCCCGTGAAGCTCGCACCGGCTATTTCTGCGGCCGTCGCCGGGAAATCCCAGGAAGCGCCCAATTGACTGCTCACCTGCCCGACGGGGATTCTCCCAGGCCATCGCGCTATCATAGGAACCCTTATGCCGCCTTCTTTGAGAGTCCGCTTCTTTCCTTTGAGCGGGCCTGCGCTGCGGAAGAACTTCGGGCCGGGAGGGCCGTTATCGCTCGTGAAGAAAACAATCGTGTTATCATCGATCTCCAGTTGCTTGAGAAGGTCGAGTATACGCCCTATGTCACGGTCCATGCGCGTTATCATGGCCGCGTAGTTCTTCCGGTCCTGGGGCCAGGGTTCGTCGCTATAAGGCGCATCGTCAGGCACTACATGCGGCCCGTGAGGTATCGCATAAGCCAGGTAGAGAAAGAAGGGATTGTCCCTCTCGCGCGTGATGAATGAGATCGCCTCCTCGGTGAAGAGGTCGTGCGAATAAGTGCCGGGTGTTACATCCACGCGCTCTTCGTTTCGCCACAGAAAATCCGGGAAGTGATTATGAGCGTGCTGGTGGTCGAGGTAGCCGAACGAGTAATCGAAGCCTTTGCGAGAGGGGCTTCCCGTAGTGCCCGCGTCACCGAGCCCCCATTTACCGATGACGGCCGTTCTATAGCCTGATTGTTTCAACACCTCTGCGACAGTGATGTCCTGCGGGCGCAGAGGGACGGCCGGTGCATTGCCACGAATGAAGGCGTGGCCCTGGTGAAGCCCTGTCATCAGGCTGCAACGCGAGGGGGCGCAGGTAGAGCTTCCCGCATAAAAGTCAGTGAAGCGAATGCCTTCGGAGGCCATGCGGTCGAGGTTGGGAGTTTTGATGCGGTCCTGGCCGTAGCATCCGAGATCACCGTAGCCGAGGTCATCCGATAGAATGAAGATGATGTTGGGTTTATTCGCCTGCGCAGGTTGTGCTGTGCGCTTTGTAGAGACGCCGTGGACTGCGGAGATAGAGACCAGCAGAGCGGCAAGAGACAACACGAAGACCGAACCGGCAAGGTTGAGAGCCTGCCGGCGACAGAGTTTCGCCATAATGCAGTATTCGCTTTCGCTAAATTCCGCAGGTCACGGGCGGTTGTCGTTTGATTTTCTTAAATTCCGCAGGTCACGGGCGGGGATATACTTCTTCCCTTCGAATTCCGCAGGTCACAGGCGGGAGTTGTTTGAGGTTGCCTAAAGTTCCGCAGGTCACAGGCGGCAAGGGCGTTTCGCAACGCCACATCCAGTTTACTTTTCACAGGCGAAAAGTCAAGCAGAAATTTTTCTGCCCGTATTCCATTAGCTTTAGAAGTGGCGAAAGCGCGATTTAAAATGAGATTACTTGCTGATATCTCTTAACGACGGCTCACCTATTACACTCTCAGCTTTTAAGTTTTTTTCAAGAAAATCTAAAAGTCCCTCTAATGTCTCATCTGTTTTTAATGCACTTGTTCTGGCCTCATCAAATAAGGAATTAAGTAGTTTGCTATCGTTTTCATCGTCCGATGAATCAAAGGAAAAAATACTAATACCTTTACTATTGAGGATTCGACCATAAATCCTGCTGTCATTTTTGTTTTTCCAGAGATTAACCGTGGCATCGGGAGTTATTACTGAGTAATCTTCTTCAGACCGAGACTCAACTCCAAGGTCTGCTGCAGAAAGCCAGTTCACCTTACCAGTCTTTGATTTTATAAGTAACAACTGGAGGATTTTCCGAACTTGTTTTGGAATCATTTTTGTAGACCTCCTGAAGAAAATCTCATTTCCTCCATCCATCCTGATATGATCACCGAATATTCTGATAAGTTACTGTTTATGCCCGAGACAGAAAGAGCGAATTCAGGATCATCAAGTTTAAGCTCTAAATTATCTTGGAGTTTTCTGAGACTGGTAGCCATGAGTTGAATCTGAGCTCTCATCTTATCGCTTTCAAATCCCTTTCTGCTTCGAAGCTGGGACAAGCCCTCTCTTATCGATTGAGCATGAAGAAGGGCTGCTTCATATCTTCCCCCTCGCAATGCTAACTGTATATTATTCATTTCCGATCTGATCCTGGCAAGGTCTGAAATTGTATCGATGTGAGACACGGACCTGATAACATCCTCAGTAGCCAATCGAGCTGATTCAGCGGCGCTTCTGGCTTTTCTGGTTTGAATCGCTAGAATAATAAATCCGATTAAAGAAAGGATTATGCTCAATACACCCGAGTTTTCATCAATCCATTTCCATATATCACTCAAGTTTGAACAAGCCTCCAGCGATGGTCTCAGCTTATCGGGCACACGTGTTTGCGTTCTACAACGCCGCCGGCTTTATGGAAGACTTCGCTGCGTGTAGGAAAGCGAAATCTCGATTGCATATCATACATTATCGTTGTGAAGTGGAGAAGCCCGTTTCCGGCCGCGATTCAATCTACTGCCGACTTTGCATCGCTGATTTGTTTTCGTTCTTCTTCGCTGATGCGGAGGGAATTTGGCTGACTATCTGATAGACCTCATCGGGTGTGATCGTCATAAGGCAATCGTGATGGGGGCACAGGTGGACTTGCGCGTCGCCTTCGAGTTTGAAACATGGACTGCAAGGAAGCTCGTGGCGTATCACCGTTTGGCGGCCGCCTAAGGGCGAGGTGCGGTTAATATCGGTCGGGCCGTAGATGGCCGCAACCGGAGTCCCTACGGCCACGGCCGCATGCATGAGGCCGCTGTCGTTGCAGATCAAAAGATCGCATCGCTCGATCAAAGCGGCCACCTGCTTGACGCTCGTTTTGCCCGCCGCCACAGCGACCCTCGGTCCAAGCCCTTCGGCCATCTCGCGTATCATCTCCACCTCGCCCGCCGAGCCGAACAGCACGATGAGCGATTGCGAGTCGTCGGCCAGCAATCGCTCTATGAGATTGCGGTATCTCTCGATAGGCCATTGCTTCCATCGCATGGTGGGCGAGGTGCCGGGCTGCACCCCTATGATGCCACTCACAGTCCCTTCTGCTGCGCGGGCGAGGAACGCCTCGGCGAACTCGCGGTCTGCATCTGTGAGGTGTATGAACGTCTCGGCATCGGCGAGGGCAAGGGGGCGAGCGCCTGCCGCGCAAGCAAGGTCGAGATATCGCTCGACTTCGTGTTCGTCTTCGCGCATTGCGACGGGCAGGTTGAAGATGAAGCTGTAACGAGAGAAGCGGCGCGGCCATCCGGGGCTTGTGATGTGGCCCGCGCGAAACGGCGCTCGGCTTGCCGCCACAAGAAGCGCGAGCCTCCACGAGTGGCTGTGAAATTCGTTGATAGTCAGGTCGTAGCCGGTGTCGCGTATCTCAAAGGCGCGCTTGATCCAGGCTCTCAGGCCGGCCCTGTACGGAAGGTTGTATACGCGATCGAACAGACGGGAGCCCGCAAGCACCTCTTCGCATCCGGTATCGTTTCCGACCTGAAGGTCTATCCTCGCATCGGGGTATCGCTCGCGCAGAAGCTTGAGGGCGGGCGTGTACATTATGAAATTGCCGAGTCCGTGATAGGCGAAGACGAGTATGCGCTCAACCCTTTCGGGAGAGAACTCTTTTTCGGGCCGACAGGCCAGATAGACTTTGAGCAGAGATTCAGCCGGGGTACGTATGAGTTCTTTTATTATCTCGATTGCGCGCACGATCACCTCATTCCTTCATCGCTCAACGTATCCTTAAATAATAGCCCGTCTCGCCCTTGTCGCGCCTTACGTAACCGTACTTCACAAGCGATTCCAATTTCGCCGCCTGATCGACCGGTCCCAGCCGACCCAGTGCTATCACTTTGGGCCGCTCGGCTCTGATGCGCTCAAGCCAGCCGTCGAATCCGCCCGGCTCTATCTGATCGAGATACGTGTCCTTGCCCCGACCAAGGAAGAGATACTTGCTTGTGTTCGGCAAACGGCTCAGGACGAGCAACTCCATCTGACCGTAAACGAATATCTTATCGCCGGGCTGCAAATGCGCGCGCATCTCCGCCACTACCTGATCCTGATCTTGAAGCGTCGGGTTCTCAACCTCTAAGGAAAAGGCGTCGGCCACGCTCCCAAAGAATACGATGCCGAGAACGAGAATAAAGCTGATGGTCTCAAAAGCGTAAGGACGCAGCTTCGAGGTCAATCGCTCGATAAGCAGCGATGCGCGGTCGAGCGCGAAGACCATAGCGACGGCTGCGAATATGCCCACGAAAGGCAGCAGCGGGAAGAGGGGGTGTGATTAAAAGTGGGACTCAGTTTTCGCGCCTTTCTTGACAACATTTAGCGCGAAGTGATAGGTCAGCCGTTGCCGACACTGGAAAAACCTTGA